>VGCQ01000328.1 GCA_016870055.1 Alphaproteobacteria bacterium
CAGGGTACCGAGGCGGCCGGATGGCGGCTCATGTTGAACTGCGCGGTGTAGGGCGACCACAGAATGTTGGCCTTGCCCTCAGGGCCGTCGGGCAGGTTCTTGCCGGCCTCGAAGGGCTGCACCGCGACGGTCGGCGACAGCATCAGGTCGTAGCGTTCGAAGAACAGGTTCCAGGCGAGGGCAAGCTCGCGCCGCGTCACCTGGGCGTTGACCACGTCCTGCAGCGTGTAACGTTGCCCGGCCTTGGCCTGGGCCAGCAGGTTGGGGTCGAACTCACTATGGCGGCTTTCGGGATGGAGTTGCAGGAGGCGCTGCAGAGCACTCAGCCAGTGTACGACGAACGCGCGACTGGCGTCGGCGTAGGGGAATGGCGCTTCGACTTCCTCGACCGTGCAGCCGAGCTTCTCGAACGCGTGCGCCGCCTTGGTGACCAGGGCGGCGACCTCGATATCGATCGGATGGTCACCGAAGCGCAGCACGAAGCCGACCCGGAGCTTCCTGAGCTTGCCGCCGAGTTTACGTGTGTAGTCCGTGTCGTCGGCCGGCAGCGCATGGGCATCGCGCGCATCGGGCCGGGCGATCACGTTCATCATCAGGGCGCAGTCGAGTGCGGTGCGGGCCATCGGGCCGGTATTGGCGAGGTCGCCGGTCAGCGATGGCGGCCAGGCCGGCACGCGGCCGAAAGTGGCCTTGAGGCCGACCAGGCCGCAGAAGCTCGACGGGATGCGCACCGAGCCGCCGCCGTCGGTGCCGATGGCGATCGGCCCCAACCCGGCCGCCACTGCGGCGCCCGCACCACCCGACGAACCACCAGGCGTGCGTTCGCCGTTCCAGGGATTGCGCGTGATGCCGTGCAGCGGCGAGTCGGTGACGCCCTTGTGACCGTACTCCGAGCTGGTGCTCTGAGCGAAGACGATGGCGCCCGCCTCGCGCAGCCGCGCCACCGCCGGCGCATCGGCATCGGCCGGTGCCTCTTCGGTAAGCCTGCTGCCCATGGTGGCAGGCCAGCCTTTGACTCGTACCAACTCCTTGATCGATACCGGCACGCCGTCGAGCGCGGACAGCGCCTCGCCCTTGCGCCAGCGCCGTTCCGATCGGCGTGCCGCCTTCAGCGCGCCCTCCGCGTCGACGCGGCAAAGGGCGTTGATCGCCGGATTGACGCGATCGGTCCGCGCCAGCACCGCCTTCATCGCTTCGACCGGCGAGGCCTTGCCTTTGCGATACAGTCGCGACAGCTCGGCCGCGCTCGCCTGCGTGAGGTCGGTCATGTCGGTCTCCCCCTGGCATATTGCCGTGCGAGTTGCTCGGCTTGATACTCCGTGGCCAACGCCTGCTCCATGCGCCCGACCCGCCGATAGACCACGCCTAGCATGCGCTTGGTCCAAGGCACGGTCGGCCGTTCACGGTCATCGGCCTGCAGAAGGGCGAGGGCGGCGTCATTCCAGCCCGACTGCATCAAGGCGTCGAGATGGATGGCGCCGAACAGCGCGCGCTGGGCGATGCTGCCGCCGATCTTCTGCAAATACGGCATGGCTTGGCCGAGCAAGCGGGCCGCTTCGGCATGGTCGGCCTTGGCGTAGGCGGCAAGTCCGTGCGCCGCCGGCACCACGCCGTCGGCCCACACCTCGCGCTCGAAAGGCTTGGCGGTTTCGGCGCGATCCTCGAGGCTAGCAAGCATTTCGGTGACGGCGCTGTGCTCGCCGGCGCGCGCCAGCCCGTAGAGGTACTGCAGGTCGAGGTAGGGCACGAGATGCTCATGAAGGCGGGGCTTCAGATAGTGCGCGACGTCGGTCCAACGCTCGCCGACATCGACGCCACGCAGCTCGAGCCGTGCCAGCAGCGAGATGGCGTTGATCTGATCCTCGCAGAACTCCTTCCAGACACCCCAAACGCGCTTGTCGAACAGGCCCAGCGCTTCGTCGGTGCGGTCGAGGTCGATCAGGAACAACGCCAGATGCCACCAGTTGTGGGTGTACATGAAGGAGTTGCAGCTCTCCCAGGTGTCCGCCATCGACTCCAAGAAGGCCGCGCCTTCGAGCAAGCGTCCGCGCGCCTCCAGGCAATGCGCCACGGCGTGATGCGCCCAGGGATCGCGGCGGTCTATGGCAAGCGCACGGCGCGCCAGCGTCTCCGCCTCGTCGAGGCGGTGACACTCTTCGAGGCCGAAGGCGTACATCGCATGGACATAGCGATTGTCGGGATTGGCCGCGAACAGCCGCTCGCCGATCCGCATCAGCGCTTCGGCATCGCCGCAATTGAAGGCATGGAGCTGGCCGATCTTGCCGGCCAGGAGGTCGCGCGGCCAACGTGTCGCCATGTCGTCGTGGAGGGCGAGGCAGCGGTCGGTGTCGCCGGCGATCCAGGCTTCGACCGAGGCGAGCCAAGCCTGTTCGCGCGGATTGGCGCCGGCCGCCATGTCCTTGGCGCGGGCGAGATGGCGGCGCGCGGCATCGCGGCCCTCGTTGGAGTTCATCGACAGCACGAGGCAGGCCGCCATCAAAGGCAGCATTGCACAATGCGCCTCGCGGTCGGCCGCAGTCACGAAATCGGCCAGCCGGTTGCCGAACGCCAACCATTCGTCGCGCAGGAAATCGAGCGAGGCGATCGCTTCCGCACTGGCGTTGCTCACCTCCAGCCCTTGACCGTCCCGCGCCACTTTGCCCTCGTTCGACTTGTCTGAGCTTCGCACGCCGTGGCAATTTGAGCAAAACGGGAGGAAACATGAAACGCCGGCACGTCCTGGGGGCGACCTTGCTCGCCGCCATTCCGTCCTTCGGTCGCGCACAAGCCTATCCCGAGCGGCCGTTGCGTTTCGTCGTGCCCTATGCGCCCGGTGGCTCGACCGATACCTCGGCCCGCATCGTCGCCGAAAAGCTTGCTGCGTTGCTTGGCCAGCCAGTGATCGTCGACAACAAACCAGGCGGCAGCACGATCATCGGCACAGACATCGTGGCCAAGGCCAAGCCCGACGGCCACACCATCTTGCTGACGCCGGCCGCCTTGATCGTCAACATCGCCTTCGGCGTCGCCGTTCCCTACGACGTCGACAAGGACCTGATGCCAGTCGTGAGCTTCGTCGACTTGCCGATCCTGCTCGCCGCTGCGAACAATGCGCCGTTCAAGACCGTGGCGGAATTGCTCGCCTGGCCGAAATCCAACCCCGGCCGCCCCATCGCGTATGCCTCGGCCGGCGTCGGCGCGTTGACTCACCTGTGGGGCGAGTACGTCAAAGCCAAGACCGGCTTGCCGCTGGAGCATGTCGGCTACAAGGGCAGTGCCGAGGCACTGCGCGATGTGATCGCCGGCCACGTGCCGTTGTTCTCCGACGTCCTGGTGCCGACCGCGACGGCGATCCGCGCCGGCCAGGTGCGCGGCCTCGCCGTGGCGATGGCCAAGCGTTCGGAGCTGCTGCCCGACGTGCCGACCGTCAGCGAGGCTGGCTTGCCTGGCACCGAAGGCACCATCCCGTTCGGCATCTCGGTGCCGGGTGGCACGCCGGTAGCCATCGTGATGCGCTTGAACACGGCCTTCAATGAAGCCCTGGCCGATCCAGCGACCCGCCGCAAGCTCCTGGAGCTCGGTTTCATCCCGGTCGGCGGCGCACCGCAAGACTACGCCAATGTCCTGACGAGCGAGATCGCCAAGTGGCGCGCGGTGATCAAGGACTCGAAGATTCCGCCGCCGTCGTGAGGAAGCATTTCATGTCGGTTGCTTCGATCGACGACCGGACAGGCATGCCGCCAGCCTCGGGCGCACGACGTGCGACGCGAGGAACGGCACCGCCGGCGCATGTTGCTGAAACGTAATGAGATGAAGTGGAACCGCACGCGGTTCCACGGGGCTTGATGCGTCCAGCTGGGATCAGCCGGACTCGTCGAGCCTTAGCTCCTGGGTGAACCCCCCAGGAAGCAGTAGATCATGCCGGTCTTGTTGGCGCAGATGTGGCTACGGCCGTCAGGCGCGAGCTGCTTCAGCACGACGCGCGGCGGCACCGGCACCCAGCGGCCGTTGAGCAGGGCGTACCACACGCCGTCGTCGTTCTGATAGGCGCGGGTCGGCCGGCAGTCGCCCTCGACGCCGTTGATCGTGCCGTTGCAGCACGACGCGTTGGTGCCGGGCTGCTTGAGATCCTGATACCAGTCGTGATTTTGAGCGTGGCCGTCGCCGCGAAAACCTTGCCACAAATGGTGAGCACTCTGTGAAAGGGCAGGGCTGACTGCGCCGGCACCGACAAGCGCAGCTGCCAACAGGACACCGGAAAGGACGTTGCGTGGCATGAGGGCTGCCACCTCCCGCCTGATCGGGCCGAGCCGGCGACGCATTCGTAGCGACGCGCCGTCGCTCAGCCACCTCCGTTGAGCCTACTATACTCCATTCGAAGGCCCGAGACGATGGCCATGAAGTCGGGGTCGTCGGCCGACAGCAGTCCGTGGCGGATGAAGAAGTCGATCAGGACGAGGTTGCAGTTGTACTTGAACTCGGCCGTGTCCCGCACCGTCGCGAACACACGCTCGATCGGCCACAATTCGAAGGAATGCACTTCGCCGTCATTGGCACGTGGCGTGAAATCGTCGGGCAGCTCGAGGTCGAAGCAGGTCATGATGTCGGGCTTGAGCTGCACGCCCGACTGGTTGAAGTAGCTGACGTAGCTCACGGCCTTGGCCCGGCGAGCGAGGGCCGGCGGGATCGACGCTTCCTCGGCACACTCTTTCACCAAATTGTCATGCAGGCTGATTCCGACCGGCTGGCCACCGGCCACAGTATTGTCGAGCTGGCCGGGGAAGGTGGGCTTGGTGTAGGAGCGCCGCGGTATCCAGATGTGCAGGCCGTCCCCGCGCCGAACGTAGCCCGTCATATGCGGGCCATAGGCGCGGACGCCGAACCACGGCACGGCCGCGCGCTCCATCGCCATCAACGGCGGATCGGTGAAGGCCCAGGCGACGGGGTAGGCCTCCTCGCGCCACAGCTTGCCGAATTGGCCGCGCTCGCGTAGCTCGAGCAGGAAGACGCGCATCGCGGCGGTACGTTTGTCCGGTGTGTCGAGGCGAGAATCGAGATGCCAGCCACCATCGCGCCGCGCGAACAGATCGGGCCGTATCGCCACGACCGGCGCGAAGTCGCGATGGATGAAGCCCGCGCGCCGGCAGCCGATGAACCACGGCTCGAACTGGTCGAGATCGGCGTTGTTGCAGCGCTTGATGTGATCGAGAAAAGACATTCTCGAAACCTAGAGCCGAATGAGATGAAGTGGAACCGCTTGCGGTTCCACTTCGCCTCATTCGCGCGCAGCGGTGTTGCGTGTTGCAGCAGGCAGTATGAGTTCAGCTGATTCGAGCTGAACTCATAATGTTCTAGTGTCCTGATTCGGAAGTTTTGACGATCTTGGCCTGAGTGTCAGCGGTTCTGAGTGTTGCAAGGCAGAAGCGCTTGATGGCGGCCAGGATGTCGGAGGCCG
>VGCQ01000329.1 GCA_016870055.1 Alphaproteobacteria bacterium
CCGGCCAGCATCACCCGCGCGCCCGCGCCGGCCGGCGGCTGCAGGCCGGCGATGGCCTTGAGCAGCGACGACTTGCCGGCGCCGTTGGCGCCCAGGATGACGACGATCTCGCCGGCGCCGACGCTCAGTGCCGCCCGGTCGAGGGCGCGATGCTGGCCGTACTGCACCGAGAGGCCTGCGACCTCAAGCATCGGCCTCGTCCCCCAGATAGGCGCGCACGACCTCGGGGTCGGCCAACACCTCGGCCGGCGATCCCGTGGCGATCAGCCGACCGGTGTTCATCACCAGGCAGCGTCGGCAGAGCGAGCGGATCGCGTCCATGACGTGCTCGACCAGCAGGATGGTGATGCCCTGCCCGCTCAGCCCGCGGACCAGCGCGATGCCCGCGTCGAGCTCCGTCGGATTGAGGCCGGCCAGCCATTCGTCGAGCAGCAGCAGCTCGGGCTGCAGGGCGAGCGCACGGGCAAGCTCGAGCCGCTTCTGGTCGATATAGGTGAGCGCGCCCGGCAGCGTGTCGCCGGCCAAACCGAGGCCGACACGCTCGAGCAACCGATCGGCCTCGGCGCGCGCCGCATCGCCCCAGGCGTTGCGCCGGCCGAAGGCCAGGCCGGCCAGCACATTGTCGCGGCAGGACAGCGAGGCGAGCGGCCGCACGAGCTGGAAAGTGCGCGCCATGCCCAGGCGCGCGATGCGATGCGCCGGGCTGCCGGCGATCGCCTGGCCGCGGAAGACGATGCGGCCGGCGTCGGGCCGCAGCACGCCCGACAGCAGGTTCAACACCGTGGTCTTGCCCGAGCCGTTGGGCCCGAGCAGGCCGACGATCTCGCCGGGCTCGACCGCGAAGTCGAGCGAATCGACGGCGATCAACCCGCCGAAGCGCCGCGTCAGCCCGGCCACCTCGAGCAGGGCGCTCACGCCGGCTTCCTCACCGCGTCCTCGACCAGGCCGACCATGCCGCGCGGGATGAGGTAGACGATCACGATGAAGACCAGCCCGACCATGATGCTGAAATGGTTGGGGAAGCGCGCCAGCAGCAACTCGAACAGCAGCGCCAGCGGCACCACGCCCAGGACCGGCCCGTAGAGCCGATGCACGCCGCCCAGCAGCGCCATGATCAGCACGGTGAAGGACACCACCGGATTGAAGGCGATGGCGGGATCGATGTAGGTCCAGCGCGGCGCCATGACGGCGCCGGTCAAGGTCATGAACAAGGTGCTCAGCACGAACAGCGCGAGCTTGGCGCGCGTGGTGTCGATGCCGGCGTGGCGCGCCACCGTCTCGTCGTCGCCGATGGCGCGCAAGGCAAGGCCGAGGCGCGAGCGGCCGATCCAGAAGCCCGCGGCGAACACCAGCACGGCCAGCGCCAAAAGCTGCCAGTAGATCTGCGCCGCGGTGATGTCGGTGAAGACATAGCGGCCGAGCGTGCGCGTGCGGTTGACCTCGAACCAGGTGACGAGCTGGCGGACCAGCTCGGCCAGGCCGAAGCTGAACACCACGAAATAGACGCCGCTCAGGCGCAGCGTCGACAGCCCGACGAGCGCCGCCACGACGATGCCGACGCCGGCCGCGATCGCCAGCACCAGCGGCCAGGCGAGCGTCTCGGCGAACACCGCCGTGGTGTAGGCGCCGATGCCGAAGAAGGCGACGGTGGCCAGGGAGACGTAGCGCGTCGGCCCGGAGAACAGGCTCCAGGCGGTGGCCAGCACGGTATAGCTCGCGATGTTGATGGCAAGCGACAGGCCGTAGTCGCCCAGGACCAGCGGCACCACGGCGAGCGCGCCGACCGCGATTGCCGCGCCGGCGGCAAGCGAGAGATCGCGGCCGGTCATCGGTTGGCTCTGCCCAGGATGCCTTGGGGGCGCAGCAGCAGAACGATCAGGAAGATGGCGTAGGTCGCCGCCAAGGTCAGGCCGGGATCGACCAGCACCGCGACATAGTTCTCGACCAGGCCGAGGATCAGGCCGGCGATCAACGCGCCCAGAAGGTTGCCGACTCCGCCCATGATGACCACGACCAGGGCCTTCAAGGTGAAGACGACGCCCAAATTGGCGTTGAAGGTGAGGAACATCGAGACCAGGACGCCCGCCGCGGCGGTCAAGGCGCCGCCGAGCGCGAAGGCGAACGCTGCCACGGCGCGCACATCGATGGCGACCAGTTGGGCGGCCGTCGGATCGACCGCGACGGCACGCACCGCCGTGCCGAGCCGCGTGCGGGTCAGCGCGAGATAAAGGCCAAGGCCGATCGCCAGCGCCAGCACGAGCGCCAGCAGACGGTTGGCCGCCACGGTGACACCCGCGATCTGCACCGGCACGGCAAGGAAGGAGTAGCTGAAGTAGGCGCCGCCGAAGGCCGCCAGCATCACGCCCTGGATGACGAACAGCAGACCGAAGGTGGCGAGGATGCTGTCGACCTCCAGCGCGTCGCGGTTGGCCGCGCGCCGCACCAGCGGCGCCAGCAGAACCCGGTAGATGACGTAGCTGACGGCGAACGCCGCCGGCGGCACGACCAGCAGCCCGATCAGCGGATTGACCATCAGGCCGGAGGAGAACCACAACGCCGCGAACGCCGCCGCGATCAGCAGCTCGCCATAGGACAGGTTCATGATCCGCGCGACGCCGTACTGCAGCGTCAGCCCGAGCGCGACCAGGGCATACATGCCGCCCAGAATCACGCCCGACAGGGTCGTTTCGATCAGCATGGCGTGCCGCCGCTCACCGGCCGGTGCGCTGCCGCCGATGGGTTAGCGCATTTTCCGCTACCCCCCTCCGCTGGGGCGCCAAAAGTCCCATCGCGGCCGAGCGGCCATGACGAT
The DNA here is from genome assembly GCA_016870055.1 of Alphaproteobacteria bacterium. Taxonomy (GTDB): domain Bacteria; phylum Pseudomonadota; class Alphaproteobacteria; order Reyranellales; family Reyranellaceae; genus Reyranella. The sequence continues at coordinate 2,813 of VGCQ01000329.1, forward strand.
AGCGGGCTCACAGGCGGCACCACGACCGAGCGCACCATCCGGCGGGCCGCGCCGGCGTATCGGACGGAAAACCTCGCATGCCTGACATCCTTCGTGCCTCAGCCACCGCGTTGCACGGCCGAGCATGACCGATACCACGATCACTGTCAATAACTATAGTAATAGCGCGCATCGCCGCGCGGCCGTAGCGGGCGTCGTTGCAAGACCGAGAGCCAACTTGTCGACGGTGGCTTCGACGACCGCCCACAGATTATTCAACGATTGGGTTGACTATCGGACAGCAATCCCCATATTCAACCATATGGTTGAACTAGAAGCTCAACGTCTCGACGCTGTCTTTCACGCCCTGGGCGATGGCACACGCCGGCACATGCTGCGCACGCTCGCCGAGGGCGAGCGGACGGTGGGCGAGCTCGCCAAGCCTTTCGCGATCTCGTTCCAGGCCGCCTCCAAGCACGTCAAGGCACTGGAGAAGGCCGGCTTGATCCATCGCGAGGTGCGCGGCCGACGCCATGTCTGCCGGCTCGAACCGGGGCCGCTCGCCAGCGTCGACGAGTGGCTCGCCTTCTATCGCCGCTTCTGGACCGACCGCCTCGGCGTCCTCGAACGGCTGCTGCGCGCGGAGGACCAGGCGCCACGCCGAACCGGCAAGGGAAAAGGAGTCCCGCGATGAACGACCACACCCGCTTCGACGCCTTCGGCACGCTCACCGAGCCCGCCACGCTGACGATCCAGCGCCTGCTGCCCGGCCCGATCGAGCGCGTGTGGGCCTATCTGACCGACGGCGAGCTGCGCCGCCAATGGTTGGCCGCCGGCGCGATGAAGCTCGAGGTCGGCGCGCCATTCGAGCTGGTGTGGCGCAACGACGAGCTCACCTTGCCGGCCGGCCAGCGGCCGGACGGCTTCGGCCCGGAGCAGCGCATGCCGAGCCGCATCACCGAGCTCGATCCGCCGCGCAAGCTCGGCTTCACCTGGCGCGACAGCGGCGACGTCACCATCACGCTGGAACCCAAAGGCGACCAGGTGCTGCTGACCATGGTCCACCGCCGCCTGCCGGAGCGCGGCGCCCTGCTGATGGTCGGCGCCGGCTGGCACACCCACCTCGACATCCTGGTGGTGCGCCTCAGCGGCCGCGAGCCGCCGCCCTACTGGGACAAGTGGACCAGGCTCAAGGCCGAATACGACCGGCGCCTGCCGACGTGAGCGCACCGGCCTCGCCCCGCCCCACGCCCCAGCAACGATCGATTTCAGCAAGCAACGGAGAACCCAACATGCCGGATATTCTGCACAAGGTCGGGATCAAGTCGTCATCGCCGGCCGGAACCTACAAGGCGCTGACCACCGGGCCGAGGCTCGCCGCCTGGTGGACCCGCGACACGCAGGCCGACACCGCGGTCGGCGGCACGATCCGCTTCCGCTTCGGCGAAGGCGGCTTCGACATGAAGATCCTCGACCTCGCGCCCGGCCGGCACGTGCTCTGGGAAGTGATCGACGGTCCGCAGGACTGGCTCCGAACCAAGGTCCGCTTCGACCTCAGCCACGACCGCGAGCACACCGTCGTCCTCTTCAAGCACGAAGGCTGGCGCGAGCCCAGTGAGTTCATGCACCATTGCAGCACCAAGTGGGCGACCTTCCTGATGAGCTTGAAGGCCCTGGTTGAGACCGGCCACGGTGCGCTGTGGCCGAACGACGTCAAGATCGACGAGATGAATTGAGCGGCGGCATTGCCGCCCGTGGCTTCGACGCTGTTGAATTCACACTTCTCTTCTCAACCAACGGGCTCAGGCTGGAGAGCGCCCGATTCGCCCAGAGCACCCTCACCACGACCACCTAGAGGAGTCCAATAAACCTGCGCTGGAATCAACTCATAGACCCGCCAGACTCGGTCTTCGGGATTCCGGCCGCTTGGGTGGCTGCGACCCGGGATCGACTCGTGTGGGCAGATTGGTCGCCACATACTTCAGCCGGAACAGAGTGCTCCTCTTACCTCCGGGTCGGGCACTAGATGGATGCTCGTGTCTTTATCAGCCCGACTCTGAACGTTATTGGAGAGCTAGTGCCGTTGTAGATCGAGTACGGCCGCATGACTGCAATGGAGTTCGAGTACGTTGGTTGCAAGAATCGCGTCGTTCTGCGCGTAAATGCGAGATTCGTTCAGATTGATCAACCCACATGCATCGAGATGCAGGCCGTTCCAAAAAATTCCGTCCTGAGCGATGACGAGGTTGAGCTCGAGGTTCGAACTACTGATCAGTCGGACAGCGCATCCGGCTGACATTGGGGTGCTCGACGAAACAACAAATCCGCTCAGTCGAAGTCCGTTTGCGCCACTAAATGTGATCAGGTCAAGAGTCGTGCTCGCCCCGACATATCGAAGGATGGCCGAATCGCCGGTGCCTTCAACGCAGATGTTCGCACCAGAGATCGTGGCAAGCTGGTCAGTGAAATTGTAGGTGCCGGAGTCGATATAGCCAGCCTTTCCCGTCGTGCCCATGTACGAGAAGAACGCATTGAGCGCCTCGGTGTCGTCGGACACTCCGTCACCCACGGCGCAAAACCACCGGAGATGGACAGGTTCGTCTTTTTCCGCTTGTGACATTTGGCTCTCCTGGTGCCCAGGTTGTGCAAGGCATGGACGT
>VGCQ01000330.1 GCA_016870055.1 Alphaproteobacteria bacterium
CCGGAGCGGCCAGATCGCGCACAGGAGGCTACGATGTACGCCCCCTTGCCGCGCGCACTCCGTAGGCTGCTGGCCTCAAGGCCGCAAACCTCCCCTCGCCCTCCCGCACCAGCGCCGCCGGCACCCTGACCGGCATGTCGAGCAGCATCTGGGCGAACGCCTTGGCCAGCGGATCGGCCTTGAGCGAGGCCATGCCGCCGCCGCCCAGCGCCTGGCGCAGCAGGAAGTTGAAGCCGTCGATGCCGGGCAGGCGCCAGCGCGACACCGTGCCCTGGATGCGATGGGCGAAGTACTTCGCCACCGCCTCTTCTGTCACTTCCGAATCGAGGATCGGCTGGTACTCGGGCGCGCGGGCGAAGATGCCGATATTGGCGTTGTCGCCCTTGTCGCCGGAACGGCCGTAGGCCAGCGCGATCAAGGGCACGGTGGCCGTCTCGGCCGAAGCGAGCCTGGGCGCGGGCGGCGCTTCGACCGGCAACTGCGCGGCGGTGAAGCCGCCGCTCCTCGCGCCTTCCTGCAAGGCGATCTGCTTGCCGTCGAGATCGACGGTGACCGGCACCAGGCTCTTGGGCACCAGGCAGGAGAACATGCGGATCACCGGCTGCGGCGCCACGCGGCCCGCACCGAAGCTGCCGGCCAGGCCGACCACGCCGCCGGTCGACATCGGCGCGATCTCGCGGCCGAGCAGGGCCAGCGCCTCCTTCTGGTCGTGGCGGGCCGCGACCTTGACCACGACCTCGCGGCTGTCGAGGGCGCGGCTGTGCGGACCGTAGGTCGCTTCGCTGCCGATCACCTCGATCGACACCTCGCGGAAGTCGGCCATGCCCTTCTCGGCGAGCATCCGGCGCGTCTTCTTCACGATCATCTCGGCCGAGTGCCGGCCCTTGGCCGCCGCCTCGCGGCCGCCCAGCATGAAGATCGAGCTGAACTTGAAGCCGTCGGGCCAGGTGGTCGAGACCTTGTAGGTGTCGGTGGCGGGCCGGCCCTTGGCGCCCGACACGCGCACGCGATCCTTGCCGACCTGCTCGTACGTGGCGCCGGTGAAGTCGCACACCACGTCGGGCACGATGTAGGCGCGCGGATCGCCGATCTCGTAGAGCATCTGCTCGGCCACGGTGGCCGGCGTGATCAGCCCGCCGGTGCCGCCGGGCTTGCCGAGCACGAAGCTGCCGTCGGCTTCGACCTCGGCCACCGGAAAGCCCATGTTGTCGTAGTCGGGCACCAGGCGCCAATCGGTGAAGTTGCCGCCGTTGCACTGCGCGCCGCATTCGATGATGTGGCCGCACAGCGTGCCGGCCGCCAGCCGGTCGAGGTCGTCCATCTCCCAGCCGAAGGCGTGGATCAGGCAACCCAGCGTCACGGCCGAGTCGACGCAGCGGCCGGTGATCACCACGTCGGCGCCCTCCGACACGGCGCGCGCGATCGGGAAGCCGCCGAGATAGGCGTTCATGCTGACGATCTTGGCCGGCAGCACCGCCCCGGTATCCATCTCGCGCACGTCGAGCTGGCGGAATTCCTCGGCGCGCGGCTGCAGGTCGTCGCCCAGCACCACGGCGACCTCGAGCGTAACGCCTGCCGCCTCACAGGCTTTGAGCACGGCCTCGCGGCAGGCCAGAGGATTGACGCCGCCGGCATTGGTCACGACCTTGATCTTCTTGTCGGCGATCTCGCGGGCGAGCGGCGCCATCACCGCGGTCACGAAGTCGGTGGCGTAACCGGCCTGCGGGTTGCGCAGCTTCTGCGCCGCCATGATCGACATGGTGACCTCGGCGAGATAGTCGCTCACCAGGTAGTCGACCTTGCCGTGGCGCACGAGCTGCGGCGCCGCGGTCTCGGTATCGCCCCAGAAGCCGGAGTGGCAGCCGATGCGGACGGTCTTGGCCATGACGGTCATCCCCGCTTGCGGTTGACGAAGGCGGTCATGCGCTCGATGTGCTCGCCGTCGGCGACCGACTGGGCGAAGGCGTCGATGCCGGCCTGCACCGCCTCGTCGAGCGGCAGCCGCTCCCAGCGCCGCATCAGCCGCTTCTGCGCCCGCACCGACTTGGGCGTCGCCTCGACGATCGAGGCGACACAGCGCTCGACGGCGCCGTCGAGCTTAGCCGCCGGCACGACCTGCTCGACCAGGCCCCAGCGATCGGCGGTCGCGGCGTCGATGGTCTCGGCAGTGAGCAGCAGCCACGAGGTGCGGCCCCAGCCGATCAGCCGCGGCAGCAAGGCTGCTTCGACCACCGACGGAATGCCGACCTTGACCTCGGGCATGCCGAAATGGGCGTTGTCGGCGGCGATGCGCATGTCGCAGGCCGCCGCCACTTCGAGGCCGGCGCCCAGCGTGTAGCCTTCGAGGCGGCAGATCACCGGCACCGGGCAGTCGCGGATGGCCTGGCAAAGCTTGTGGACCAGGGTGATGAAGGCGCGGCCGTCCTCGGGATGGCGCATGTTGGCCATATGGTTGATGTCGGCGCCGCCGATGAAGGCGCGGCCGCCGGCACCCGAGAACACTACGGCGCGCAGGTCGTCCTCGCGCGCCAGGCCGAGGAACGCCTCGGTGAGGTCGAGCAGCGCCGGCGGGTTAAGCACGTTCAGACGCCGCGCATTGTCGAAGACGACGTTCGCCACCACCCCGCCGGGGCGGCGATCCCAGGAAATGTCGACCTTGTGGACGCGGCTCATCACGTTTCGCTCCTTGGCTCTTTGTCGGGCGCCGAGTTTGGGGGCGCTTTGTCGGGCTGGGGGAATTCCTCTATTAGAGCCCCGTCGCGTCGCTTCACAAGAGCCCAACGGATGCCCGATTCCCTGCCCATCGACCTCGGCCGCTATTCGGTGTTCACGCCACCCGATCCGTTCGAGGACCATGTCGGGCCGTTCTATTTCAAGATATCGGGCGATGCGCGCGCAGCCGGCAGCGTGCATTGCGTGCTGCCCACTCAGCCTCGGCACGCCAACTATGCCGGCGGCGTGCATGGCGGGCTCACCCTCACCTTCGCCGACTATGCGCTCTGCCTGGTGGCCGGCCGCGCCGCCGACGGCGGCACCAACTCCTCGTTCGCGCTCACGGTCAGCATCGCCGTGGAATTCCTCGACGCCGGCCGCATCGGCCCGCCGCTGGAAGCCAGCGGCGAGCCCCTGCAGGTGACCGGCCGGCTCGCGTTTGCACGCGGCCGCATAACCCAAGAGGGACGCACCATCGCGCTGTGGTCGGGCGTCTGCCGCCACGTCGCGCGCGCCAAGGCGATGGAACGCAAGGAGGTCGCGGCCGCCACGGCGCCCGCAATCCTGCCGCAGACGGTGCCGGCGGGCTTCGAGCTTCTGTCCAATGCCAGCGTCTACTCGCGCCACATCGGGCCTTCCCACGCACGCCAGGAGAGCGACGGCGCCACGCTGGTCCAGCCCACCTTGCCGCACATGTGCAACTCGGGCGGCGCCCTGCATGGCGGCTACATGATGAGCTTCGCCGATTCGGCGGTGACGCGCGCCGCCGGCCTCACCACCGGCCTGGCGCCGAGCACCGTGGCGTTCGCCGCCGAGTTCCTGTCGTCGGGCAATCCGCGGAGCCCGCTCACCACCCGGGTCGAGGTGCCGCGGCACGGCAAGTCGCTCGCCTTCGTGCGCGGGCTCTTGGAACAGGACGGCCGCAAGCTCCTGTCCTATTCGGCGACCATCAAGCTCAGGCCGCGGGCGTAGCGGCGGCCGGCGGATTTCCCGCGATTTTCCGCAAGCGGTGAGCGTTCGGGTTTCCTCCTGCCAGCCCATTGATTCGACGAGCCTTTCGATTTTCCGCAATTCTCGCAGGCCGTTTTCACCTCGGGAGCCCTCCGTCGGTCCTGCAGCGCGAATCTCATGAAAGTAATATAAATAACAACAGTTATTTTGTCAAGTCATGGCCGGCGATGCGGCGGGCGAACGGGCAAGCGGCCTTGCCTACGCGGTGTCGGTGGCGCCGACCTGCTCGGCGACGCGGGCAGTGTCGAGGAACTCGCGCTCGACCTCGGCCAGGGTCCGCGGATCGTCGCCGAACAGCTCGACCAGCTTGGCGCGGTCGTAGGCCGGGCTGCCGGCGTGGCTCATGCCGATCCTCCGAAGAAGCGTCGACGGAGATACGCCACGATGTCCAGTGAGGGAGTCAGGGCGATTATGGTCCGACAGCCTGCCGCCGCCGGTGCCGGCAATGCTTGCAGGCGATGAGGAACGACACATGTCGATCCTATCCGCGCAGGGCCCGACGCCCTCAGGCCGCAGAACTGCGCCTAAAGCGGAATCCGATCGGATTGAACCGCTCACGGTTCAATCCGATCGGATTCGCGCGCTCGGGCGATGCTTGTTGCACCGGGCACAGTCCGCCCAGCTGATTCCAGCTGGGCGGACTGTGTTCCAGCAGTCACCGGCGATCGACGCGGCTGCGACGCCACTCTTGCGCGCGGCCTCCTTTTTGAGGCCTCATAGCCTGGGCAGAGCTTGGGACATGCGCACAGTCCGGGTCTTCGTCTCGTCGCCGGGCGACGCGGTGCACGAGCGGCGGCGCGTCGAGCGGGTGGTCGAGCGGCTGAGCGGCGCGTTCGCGTCCAGCGTGCGGCTGGTGACGGTGCGCTGGGAGGTCAGCTTCTACGCCGCGCACGCCACCTTCCAGACGCAGATCCCCGAAGCCACGGCGTGCGACGTGGTGATCGCGATCTTCCGCAACCGGCTGGGCACGGCGCTGCCCCCCGACTTTCCACGCATGCCGGACGGCGAGCCCTATCCCAGCGGCTCGGCCTACGAGGTGCTGACGGCGATCGAAGCGCGCAAGACGGGCGAGCTGCCCGACGTTTTCGTCTTCCGCAACCCATCGCCGCCCAGCGTCACGCTCGACGATCCGGCGGGCGAAGCCCAAGTGCGCGATCAGTGGGAGCGGCTGAAGCAGTTCTTCGAGCGCTGGTTCGTGACGGCCGACGGCCAGTTCAAGGCGGCCTTCCAGAGCTACGACGACGTCGACCGCTTCGAGCGCCAGGTCGAGAGGCTGCTGCGGCAGTGGCTGGAAGAGCACGTGCTGGGTGCCAAGACACTCGCCTGGCCGATCGCCGCCAAAGGCTCGCCGTTCCGCGGTCTCGAAGCGTTCGGCGCCAAGCATGCCGAGGTGTTCTTCGGCCGCGATCGCGACATCGAGCGCGCAGCCGACACCTTGAAGGACGCCGCGTCCGCCGGTGAGCGGCTGGCCTTCCTGCTGCTGATCGGGCCGAGCGGCTCGGGCAAGTCGTCGCTGGCGCGCGCCGGCCTGCTGCCGGGGCTCACCGCCGCCGGCGTCGTGCCCGAGGTCGATCTGTGGCGCACCGCCGTGATGCGGCCGGCCGAGGTGGCGGGCGATCCCTTCCTCAGCCTGGCGACGCGCCTGTTCGATGCCGCTGCCGACCTGACCGACGGCGAGGCCGGCCGGCCGCCGGCGCTGCCCGAGTTGCGCGACGGCGATCA
>VGCQ01000331.1 GCA_016870055.1 Alphaproteobacteria bacterium
TCTTCAAGATCCTGCGCGACGCCATCTGCGTGGCCATCACTGGCCTCTTCCTGCCCGAGGGCATCATCGCAAATGCTTGCCGTCTTACCCGTTTGCTGTTCGAGCCACCTCGACGCAAGCGCAAACAAAGGGCATTCCCATGCTTCGTCATAAGTTAGCGCCTATGAGTGGCGCGCTCCCGGCGATGGCCGTGAGCGGGCCTGGAGGCCCGCGGTCCGGCGAGATCAGGCCATGACGGACTGAGCCTTCTTGATGTTGGAGCGCTTGATGCGATCGAGATTGGCGCCCTCGATGCGGACCAGCTTGGTGAGGCCGTCGCGCTTGGGCGAATGGATGACGCCGACGTCGTAGAAGTGCGCGTCGCCCGGCCGCATCACATAGGAGCGCTCCGGCTCGACCAGGGTCGGGGTCGCGCCGTCGCCTTTGCGCACGATACGCCAGTCGGTCATCTCGGTGTCGCCGACCGCCAGGCCGTAGATCGCCCAGCTCGAGCCATGGTCGTGCGGCTCGCCGTGCGCCGGCTTCTCGTAGACATGGCCGCAGACGCAGAATCCCAGCTCGGCGTCCTCATAGAGAACCTTGCGCGGCTTGCATTGCTCGGCGGTCAGGTGCTGGTCGACGAAATCCTTGTCGCGCAGGACCTTCGAGACCAATGCACAGATCGCCTGCTTGCCGGCAGCGCCCGAATCGGTCTTCAGCGCGGCCCGGATATCGGCACTCAACTGCTCGAGCGTGTAGCCCATCGATCCCTCCTTGGAGTGCCCGGAACTGTAGCTCAGCAAGCCGGCTTGTGTCCCACGACGCAGTGCATGGGATGGGCCATGAAGAGCAGGCCTTGCCGCGCTGCGATATCGCGCGCTGCCTGCCAATCCGCCGTCTCGGCCGGCGTGAGCTGGGCCAGCAAATGATCCTCGCGATAGCGCCAGATCGGTCCTTCCGGCCGGTCGAGCGTCACCAGCGCAGGAAAGCAGGTGAGATCGCGCAGGCCCGCCGCGCGAGCGCGCCGATAGAGGCTGGCGTCGGCGACGCCGCGGGCCGCAACCGACTGCGGTGGCGTCACGATCTTGCGCCGAATTGCCTCGGGCATGTCGAGGCTCCACCATTGCGGCAGATCGAGAGAGCGGACGATCACGCCGACGCGTCCACCGGGCTTTGCCACCCGCACCATTTCGCCAAGGGCGCGGTCGGCGTCGCATTCCTCGAGCACCGTGATCGAGAAGAGGCAGTCGAATGAGGCATCGGCGAACGGCAGAGCTTCGGCGTTGCCGGGCACGAATCGGATGAAGCCGTCGAGACCATCGGCCTTGGCCAACGCCGCGCCCTCGCTCAGGAGGAAGGAATTGGTGTCCATCGCCGTGATCGGATTGGCGACGCCCAGCCGGCGCGCCAGCAACCGATCGAGCGAGCCGGCACCGCAGCCGACATCGAGGATCGTCTCGCCGGGTTTGGGCGCCATCAGGTCGATCAAGGTGCGGAACATCGCCTGGTAGGTCGGCGCGCGGGCCCGATCCTCGAGGGTCGCGACGCCGCCGAGATGCGGCCCGCCGAGGGTGACGACGGTGAAGGACTCGGCCAGCTGCGGCACAGCCGGCGTCCACTGCGACGGCGCGAGAAAAAACGGCAGCAGCAGGAGCGCCGGGCCGCTGCCCTCGATACGATAGGTGATGCCGGCGTGAGTGCCTTCACCGGCACGGACCGCCGGCACACCCGCCGGCAGCGCACCGAGGAAGCCCGTCGTCTCGCGCACGATCTCGTCGGTACGATCGGCCACGACATCGGCCCAGCCCGGCGCATCGTATCCCGCCAGCACGATACGCCGAGCCCCGATCAGGCGCGCCGCAGCGCGCGCCGTCACCTCGGCCGTCAAGCCGCGTTCGCCGCAAATCATCAGCACGCGCTCGGGCAGGCTCTCGAACGACACGGCATCGAGGCGAGTCGGCACGCACAGTACGACGCCGCCCAGCCGATCACCGAAGCCTGCAGCGAGATCGGCGATGTCGCCCGGCATCTGGGTGGCGATGTGGGCCCGATCGAGGCCAAGATGGTCGAGCAACGACAGCAATCGGTCGGTCGGCGACAGCGCTTGCGATTCCATCTAGGCGATCCCGTTGCGGCCGTGGGCACGGAAGGCCGGCCGCTGGCTCAGCCGCTCATAGTAGGCCTCGACTGTCGCGAACGACGGGCGGACCATCGGCGTCATGAACCAGCGATTGATCGACAGCCCGATCGGTATGTCGGCCAGGGTGAACGACGCGCCGGCTACATACGCGCCGGTTTGAGCGAGCCGTTGCTCGAGAACGGCCACCATCTTGGTCCATTGCGTCCTCGATGCCTCGATCTGCGAGGCATCATTGAAGGCGGGATTGCGGCGGACGATCGCGGAGAAGGCATAGCGCCAGGCGCTGTTGAACTCCGTCGCTTGCCAGTCGATCCAGCGATCGACCTCGGCCCGGGCTCGCGGCTCGGCAGGCAGCAAGCCCACGGCGTTCCATTTGTTGGCCAGGTAGCGAATGATGCTGTTGCTTTCCCACAGCACGAAGTCGCCGTCGACGATCACCGGCACCAGGCCGTTGGGATTCTGCGCCAACTCGGGTCCCTCGTCGGCGCGAATGTAGGCGATACCGATCTCCTCGCAGGCCCACAGCACCTTGCGCACGTTGATCGACGAGGCCTTGCCGAGAACGCGCAACATCACAGGAACGACAAGCCGCCGCTCAACGCGACGGTCTGCCCGGTCATGTAGGCGTTGCCGATCAGCATCATCACCACCTGGGCGCATTCCTCGGGCGTGCCGAAGCGGCCGAGCGGAATACGCGACGCCGCCGATCCCATGGCGCGCACCATATCGGACTCGATCAGCGATGGCGCCACGGCATTGACCGTAACACCGTCCTTGACCAGGCGCGCCGCGTAGCCGCGCGTCAGGCCCTCCAGGCCGGCCTTGGAAGCGTTGTAGTGCGGGCCGATGCCACCCGGCCCGCGCGCCGCGCCCGACGAGATATTGACGATGCGGCCCCACTGGCGCGCCCTCATGCCGGGCAGCACGGCCCGGGTGCAAAGAAAGACCGACTTCAGATTGACCGCGATGGTGCGATCGAAGTCGGCTTCGCTCAGCTCGTCGATCGAACGCCCGATCGCGATGCCGGCGTTGTTGACCAGGATGTCGACCGGCCCCAGTGCACGCTCGACAGCGGCCAGCATGTCGGTGACCGCCGCAGCCTGCGAAACGTCGGCGGCCACCGCCAGCGCCCGACCGCCTGTCCGTTGGACCGCCTCGGCGACTTTTTCGGCAGCCGCGGCGTGCTCGATGTAGTTCACCGCCACCGCAGCGCCGACATCGGCCAGCGAAACCGCGATGGCACGCCCGATGCCGCGCGATCCGCCCGTCACCAGCGCAACCCTGCCCTTCAGTTCCGCCATTTCACCCTCTTTGTGTCGACCGACCCACGGCGGCATGTTACCCGTTTGTCAAAGAATAGGAGCATCGCATGGCTCGGCTCGGCTTCGGCGCCTTTCTCGCCCCTCATCATCCTGTCGGCGAAAACCCCACTCTGCAGTTCCGTCGTGACCTCAAGTTCGTCGAGCATCTCGACGAGCTGGGTTACGACGAGTTCTGGTGCGGCGAGCACCATTCCTCGGGCTGGGAGATGATCGCCTCGCCCGAGATGTTCCTGGCCGCGGCGGGCGAACGCACCAAGCGCATCAAGCTCGGCACCGGCGTGATCTCCCTGCCCTATCACCATCCCTACAACGTCGCGCAGCGCATGGTGCAGCTCGACCACATGACGGGCGGCCGCGCCATCTTCGGCTCGGGCCCCGGTGCGCTGCCGTCCGACGCCTACACGCTCGGCATCGATCCGATGACCCAGCGCGACCGTCAGGACGAGGCGATCGGCGTCATCCGCCGCCTGATGCGCGGCGAGCGCATCACCCACAAGACCGACTGGTACACCCTGCAGGACGCCGCCCTGCAGCTCCTGCCGCTGCAGGAGGAGATGGAGTTCGTCGTCGCCTCGCAGATCAGCCCCTCGGGCATGACGCTGGCCGGCAAGTACGGCATCGGCATCATCTCGCTCGGCTCGATGTCGAGCGAGGGCCTGACCGCGTTGCCGACGCAATGGGGTTTTGCCGAGTCGGCGGCCAAGAAGGCCGGCACCACGGTCAGCCGCAAGCAATGGCGCGTGCTGCTCAACTGGCACATCGCCGAGACGCGCGAGAAGGCGATCGAGGAAGCGCGCCACGGACTGATGCACTGGCACAACCGCTACATCGTGGCGACCCTGCAGCGGCCGGGCGCCGTGGCCTTCAAGTCGCCGGACGACGCCATCGAGCAGACCGCCTTCGGTCCGGGCTCGGCCGCCGTCATCGGCACGCCGGACGACTTGGTGGCCATGATCCGCAAGGTCTACGACCAAAGCGGCGGTTTCGGCACCGTGGTCGGCTTCGTGCACGACTGGGCGAACCCCGAGAACACCTTCAAGAGCTGGGATCTCGTGGCGCGTTACGTCATCCCCGAGATCAACGGCTATGTCGCCAAGCTGCGCGAGTCGGAGCACCACCTACAGGTCAACCGCGCCGTGTTCGACCGGGCGGGCCAGGCGATCATGGCCAAGATCATGGAGAACAAGGACGCCGCCGAGGCGCTCAAGGTCACCGCCTCGCCGCGGTTTGCCGCCGCCGGCGCGCAGGTGCCCAAGGAGCTCGGCAAGGGCAAGCAGGCGGCCGAGTAGCCGTCGACAACCTGGCGGCGATTGAGCCGCTCCGGGCTCGCTGATATAGATCACGCAGCGAAACAGGGAGCGCGTGCATGTTCTGCCGCTTTCTCGGGTTGTTTGCAGCCGTCGGCAGCCTCCATGCCGGGACTGCCGCCGGGCAGGATGCATCTGTGGTCGGCACGTTGCTGCCGCGGGTCGAAGCACCGGCGCCGCTGCGGCCGCTCGACGGCTATGCGCCCGGCACACCCGGACGCGACCCGTTGGCGGGTTCTCGCGCCGCCCGGTCGCTTTCCGCCCTGGAGAGGCCCGTAGCGCCGTTGCGGCTGCGTGGTGCCAAGGAAATGGCGATCTTCCGCAACCTCGCGTCCTCGGTCGTGCTGGTGCTGACGGCGGATGGAACGGGCTCGGGCTCGTTGATATCGGTCGTCGACGGGACGGGTATCGTGCTGACCAACTGGCACGTCGTGGACTACGCGACCGACGTCGGCATCGTATTCAAGCCGCGCGACGACATGCAGCCGGTCACCAAGGCCGATATCGTTCGCGGCCGCGTCATAAAGGCCGATCCGGTCCGCGACCTGGCGCTGATCGCCGTGGCGGCGGTGCCGGCGCACGCCGTACCGCTGCCACTCGGTACGATGGGCGAGGTACAGATCGGCGCCGACGTCCATGCCATCGGCCATCCGGCGACCGAGACCTGGTCCTACACCAAGGGCCTG
>VGCQ01000332.1 GCA_016870055.1 Alphaproteobacteria bacterium
GCAGGCTCTTCGGCGTGTAGCCGTTGGTCGCGACCACGACGTCGCGCGCCTGCGTCCGGCCCATCGCCGTGGTGATCAGCAACAGCCCGCCGCGACGCTCGACCTTTGTCACCTCGCAGCGGCCGAAGATCGCGACGCCGGCCGCCAACGCGCGCTCCATCAGGCCGCGATGGTAGAGGCCGGGATGCAGTGCGCCGAGATCGGGAATCACCGCGCCGCCGTGGTAGAGGTCGCTCGCCATCTCCTCGCGCTGCCGGGCGCGCGGCACCATGGCGTAGGGCAGGCCGAGATCGGCCTGCATGCCGGCCAGCTCGCGCTGCAACAGTGCGTAGTGGCCGGCCGAGGTTGCGGCGATGAAGCGGCCGCAGCGCACGGCATGGCAGGCGATGCCTTCCTCGGCGATGAAGGCCATGGTCGTCTCATAGGCCGCCATCAGGTCGCGATAGATCGCGCTGGCACGAGCCGCGCCCGTGGCTGCTTTGAGATCGATGTACGACTTTTTCAGCGTGCGGCCGAGGAAGCCGGCGTTGCGCCGCGACGCGCCGAAGCCCGGCCGCTCCTTGTCGAGCACCGCGACGCTGCGCCCGGCCCGTGCCAGCACCAGTGCCGCGCGCAAGCCGGTGTAGCCCGCGCCGACGACGACCGCGTCGTAGGCCGGCGCCAGGGCGCCGCCCGCGACCTCGCCGAGCGGCGCTGCTTCCCACCAATAGGGCTCGGCCTTGAAGTCGGCGGTCAGCCGGTCGGCCATCGTCCCGCCGTCTCGTCCTGTCGTGACGACGGCCGCGGCCGCACGACTACTCCGCCGCCTGCCGCTGGTCCTTGGGCGCCTCGACGACCCGGGTCTCGAAGTCGGCCGGCGCCACGATCTCCAGCACCTCGAAATCCTCCGAGCAGGCGATCTCGCGATGCGGGATGCCCGGCACCTGGTTGATGCAGTCGCCCTTGCGGATCGTGCGCTGGCCCTGGCCGGCATACTCGAACGTCGCCCAGCCGTTCAGCACGTAGACCATCTGGAAGGTGCAGTCGTGGACGTGCCACTGCTGCACCTCGTCCTTGGTCTTCTTGCCGTTGTGGCGGATCAGGTGGGCGACAAAGTCGCCCTTGGTGCCGCCTTTGATGCCGAGGTCGCGATACTCGAAGATCTCGCGCAAGCCCGGCGTCCATTGGGCCGCGCTCGCGAGGTCGTGGCTGAAGCTCCAGCCCTTGCCGTCGGACATGCTCTCCTCCCGTGCCGATCGCAGGCGAGGATAGTCGGCGAGCGGCGGCGGCTTGTCGAGACGATCCAGCGGGAAACGAGCATCGCCCTCGGCATCGGTCGCGAGGCGCGCGCTGCCGCCGCTAAAACATCTCCGGCGTGATGACGTTCTGCGGCCGAGGCCCGAGCAGCGCCGCGCGCATGGTCTCGGCCGCCTTCAGCCGCGTGTCGGCCCACGCCTCGGGCGTGAAGAAGGCCGAGTGCGGCGTGATGATCAGCCGGCCTTCGCACCACGGCGCGCGCGCGCGGTAGGCGCGCAACAGCTCGGGCACCGGCTCGACCGGCGGCTCGACCGGCAGCACGTCGAGCCCGACGCCGGCCAGGTGGCCGCGCTTCAGGAGGTCGGCCAGCGCGTCGACATCGACGATCGGCCCGCGCGCGGTGTTCACCACCACGGCACCCTTGGGCAGCCGCTGCAGCATCGGCCGTGAGATCATGCCGCGCGTCTCGGGCGTGAGCGGCGCGTGGATCGACAGCGTGTCGGTCTGCTCCATCAGCGCTTCCAGCGAATGCACCCGCTCGACGCCGACACCGAGCTCGGTGCCGTTGGGCATGTAGGGATCGTAGACGACGACGCGGAACTGGAAGGCCTTGGCCCGGAGCGCCGCCGCCGTGCCGATGCGGCCGAGCCCGACGATGCCGAAGGTCTGCACGCCGTTGCGCTTGAGCAGCGGATCGCGCACGTAGGCCCACGACGCAGGTTGCGGCCGCCGTTGCGCCTCCAGATGCAGGGCGATGCCGCGGCGCAACGAGAGCGCCAGGGCGAGCGCATGGTCGGCGACCTCGGTGGTGCCGTAGTCCGGCACGTTGCACACCGTCACCTTGCGCTGGGCCGCCGCCGCGCGATCGATCTTGTCGTAGCCCACGCCCATGCGCACCACGCAGGCGAGCTTGGGGAAGCGCGCGAAATGCTCGGCCGTCACGGCGTGGCGCATCACCATCAGCCCGTCGGCCTCGGCGCAGTCGCGTTCGTCGAGCTGGCCGAGGTTGCCGACATTGCGCCACACCACGCGCACGTCGGGCCCGAACACCCGCGCCTCGACCGCCTCGTCGTCGTACAGCTTCTCCGCATACAACACCGTCTTCGCCATCGCCTCAGCCTCTCCTCCGCTACGCCGCCCATCCTAGCAGGCGAAGCCGTGGGATCGAGAGGACGAGGTTCGCTTCTTGCGACGCTGTGTAGATTGTCCACCGCGCCAGCTGAGTGTAGTATCGACATTGTAGATACCATGAGGCTGTCATGCGTGCCGTCGTCAAGAAGTGGGGCAACAGCGCCTCTATCCGGATTCCGTCGAGCGTGCTCAAGGCCGCGAAGCTCGCGATCGACGATCCGGTCGACGTCCGCGAAGAGCGCGGGCGGATCGTCGTCGAGCCTCTGCGGCCCGCATCCTACAACCTCACCGACCTGGTGAACCGGATCACGCCCGACAATCTCCATGACGAGGTCGACTTCGGCCGGCCGGTGGGCAAGGAGAGGCTTTGATGGCACGCTATGTTCCGGAGGCCGGCGACATCGTCTGGCTGGCATTCGATCCGCAGGCCGGCCGCGAGCAGGCAGGACATCGACCCGCCCTGGTCCTGAGTCCGGCCGCCTACAACGGCAAGACGAGCCTGATGGTCTGCTGTCCCGTGACTACGCGCATCAAGGGCTATCCCTTCGAGGTGCGGATCGCGGGCGAGCCGCCGTCGGTGGCTCTGGCCGACCAGGTCAAGAACCTCGATTGGCGCGCGCGGCGGGCGACGCGCAAGGCTCGCGCCACCGCCGCTGAACTCGCCGAAGCGCGCCTCAAAGCGCGCACGGTCATCGGCGCTTGAACGCTACGGCTCTCACGCCGATCGGTAGTGCTCTGTGTCGCCTTCAAGGTCGGGATCCGGTCGAGCGCGCGCGTGCCACCCGCTCGGCTAGCGGATATTCCGTTCGGCTGGAATCAGCCAAACGGAATATGCCTGCTGCAACGTGCAACACCCGTGCGCGACCTGCAGGCACAGCCACACCTTGGCGCTATTCGACGGCAACCCACCCCGTGGGCATCGCGATCGTCGGGCAACACGGCGCGTGCGATGGCGGCCTGTCCGCAGACCGGCTCGGGCGCGATGTGTCAAGGGGATCGGATTCGCGCGCTCGGGAGATGCTTGTTGCACCGGGCGCAATCCGGCCAGCTGATTCCAGCTGAGCGGATTGTGCTCTAGGATCGCCCAGCGAAGCGTCAGCGAAGCCGGGAGACAGCCTCATGCGACTGCAGCCTATGGTCATCGGCCATCACTACATGGCGTCGGCCGGCCAGTACCTCGCGACCGAGGCGGCGCATGCCGTCCTGCAGGCCGGCGGCAATGCGATCGACGCCGGCGTGGCGGGCGGCATCGCCTTGGGCGTCGTGCATTCCGACCAAGTGCAGTTCTCCGGCGTGGCGCCCATGTTGATCCATCTTGCCGAGCGCGGCGAGACGGTGTCGATCGCGGGGCTCGGTTGGTGGCCCAAGGCGCTCGACGTCGAGCGCCTGATCCGCGACCACAACGGCACCATCCCGATGGGTCTCCTGCGCACCGTCGTGCCGGCCGCACCCGACGCCTGGCTCCTGGCGCTCGAACGCTACGGCACGATGAGCTTCGGCGAGGTCGCGGCCGCCGCCATCCGCTACGCCCGCGACGGCTTTGCCGTGCACACCGTCATGGCGACCTTCCTGGCCGACAAGGCCGAGGACTATCGCCGCTGGCCGCACAACGTCGCGATCTGGCAGCGCGACGGGGCGCCGCTGAAGGAGGGCGATCGCCTGGTCCAGGCCGATCTCGGCCGCACCATCCAGTACATGGCTGACCAGGAGAAGGTCGCCGCGGCCAAGGGCGGCCGTGCCGCCGGCCTCGCCGCCGCGCGCGACGCCTTCTATCGCGGCGATATCGCCAAGACGATCGCCCAGTATCACCGCGACCATGGCGGGCTGCTGAGCGAGACCGATCTCGCCGAGTACCGGTCAGAGATCGAGAAGCCGCTCAGCATCACCTTCCGCGGCACCGATGTGCTGAGCTGCGGGCCGTGGTGCCAGGGGCCGGTGCTGCTGCAGATGCTGACGCTGCTCGCCGAGACCGACCTTGCGGCGCTCGGCCACAATTCCAAGGACTACGTCCATCTCCTGGTCGAGGTCATGAATCTCTGCTTCGCCGACCGCGAGCGCTACTACGGCGATCCGCGCTTCGTCGATGTACCCATGGCGACGCTCCTGTCGCAACCCTATGCGCGCGAGCGTCTGAAGACGATCCGCCGCGACCGCGCCTTCGGCGAGATGCCGCCGCCGGGTGTCGTTCCCGGTCACGTCGCCGGCTCCGCCAGAACCCCGCGGGTGGCGGTCGGCGAGCCCGGCCTGCCGGGCGATACCTCCTATGTCTGTGTCGTCGACCGCCACGGCAACGCCTTCTCGGCGACGCCGAGCGACGTCTCCTGGGAATCGCCGGCCATCCCCGGGCTCGGCCTCTGCCCGTCCTCGCGCGGCTCGCAATCGTGGGCCGACCGCAGCCACACCTCGGCCGCCGCGCCGGGCAAGCGGCCCAGGCTCACGCCCAATCCCGCGATGGCGATGCGCCAGGGCGAATTCTTGATGCCGTTCGGCGCGCCGGGCGGCGATCTGCAGCCGCAGGGCATGCTGCAGGTCCTGCTCAATCATCTGGTGTTCGGCATGGACATCCAGCAGGCGGTCGAGGCGCCGCGCTTCATCACCCGCAACTTCCCCGACTCCTTCGAGCCGCACACCTATTATCCCGGCCGCGTCGACATCGAGGAGGGCATCGGCCGCGCGACCAGCGAGGCGCTCGGCGCCATGGGCCACCAGGTGAACGGACTGCCGGCTTTGTCGCTCAAGACCGCCGGCGTCTGTGCCATCTCTGCCGACCTCGCGGCTGGCCGGCTCTATGGTGCGGCCGATCCGCGGCGCACCGGCCGCGCGATGGGTTGGTGAGGCGGCCTATCCAAGCCGATGACCTACAAGCTCACCTATGCCCACCATGATCTGCTCGGCTACATACCGCGGCCGCACCATGCCGATGCCGGAACCCATATCGACGCCGATGGCCAGCGGCTGACCGGCGAGGCTGCCGAAGCGGCCGGGCCGCCGATCCTGGCGGTGGGCGATTCCTTCACGTTTGGCGACGAGGTCGGC
>VGCQ01000333.1 GCA_016870055.1 Alphaproteobacteria bacterium
GCGCTGAAAGACACGGTGATCATGCTAATTCCGATGCTGCTGGTGCTGGCGCTGGTGATCGTCTGGCCCGCCCTGTCGCTCGTCCTGCCGAGCTTCGTGTCGCCGGAGTTCCTTCGCTAAAGCGGCTTCACCGGGCATTTTTCGCCCAACTGGCTCCGGTTGGACAAAATGCCTAAAATGCACCCGCCTGCGACCTCTCGCCTTGCCGGCGGCGAATCGCATGGAAGCCCTCCACCGTCCGGTCGATGATCTCCACCACCGGCAGCACCTCGTGGATCAGCCCGACCGTCTGCCCGGCGAGCGCCAGCGAGGCCTCCATGTCGCCGCCGAAGTAGACCTCCTTGACGCTGCCGAAGATCGCGCGGTCGAAGCCGCCGACCCGGTCGATCTCCTTGGCCCGCTCGGTCTTGAGGGCCCGCACGCACGGCGTCGACTTGCGGTTGAGCATGACCGTGCCGGTGTCGTCGGCCTCGACGATCGCCTGCTTGTAGTTGACGTGCACCGGGCTCTCGGTCGCACTGACGAACCGCGTGCCCATCTGGATGCCTTCGGCGCCGAGTGCAAAGGCCGCCGCCATGCCGCGGCCATCGCAGATGCCGCCGGCGGCGATCAGCGGCACGTCGGTGCGTTCGCGCACCGCCTGCAGCAAGACCAACGTGCTGACATCATCGGGATTCTTGAAGCCGCCGCCTTCGCCGCCCTCGACCACCAGACCGTCGACGCCGGCATCGACGGCTTTCAGGGCCGAAGCGAGATTTGGAACGACGTGATAGACGATGAGCCCGGCCGCCTTCAGCGTCGGCAGGAGCTTGGCCGGCGAGCCCGCCGACGTCGTGACGAATGTCACGCCCGACTGCGCCACCAGGTCGACGATGCGCGACTCGCGGATAAACAGCAGCGGCAAGTTGACCCCGAAGGGCTTGTCGGTCAGCTCGCGCATGCGGGCGATCTCGGCCATGCACGCGTCGACCTCGCCGCTCGAAGTCTCGATGATGCCGAGGCCGCCTGCGTTCGACACCGCCGAGGCGAGTTGGCTGCGGGCGATCCAGCCCATTGGCGCTTGGACGATCGGATACTTCACGCCGGTATGGACGAGCACGCGGTTCATGGCGGGTCCTCTCACGGAAGGTTGCGGGCGCGCTCGTAAGCGGCGGTGAAATTGGGTGGTGCATCACCACGACAGGGTAGGCCGCGCTTAGGGTCTGGCTCGTCGATGAAGGCGTCGCGCAGCCGCGCTGCACAGGAATCCTGGACGACCACGCCATGACCTTGAGCGCGGAACACGACATGGCGCGCGACCGAGAGATGTCGTGCCGCTTCGCGGCCCCAGGCCGGCGGCGTCAGCCAGTCGTAGGCGCCACTCAACAGCAAGACCGGCGTCGCCGCCTTGACCGGCTGGCGTTCGGCGGCGGGCGCCGGCGGCACGCGCCAGACCGGGCAGAACGCGGGCGACTTGCTGGTCCGCGCCGTGAGCCCGTAGATACCGCTGGTCTCGATCGACTTGCGGCGAGCGGCGCGATCGACATAGGCCCAAGTCTCGCGACATTCGATCGAGTTGTAGAGACCGTCGAACTGTTGGGCGTTCTGCTCGATCAGGCCACCTTCGTTGCCTTCGAGATCCTCGGCGAACATCTTGAGCAGGCGAAAGTCGTTGCGGCGCAAGGTAGCGACCGTCTCGGGAACCAACGCCGCCTCGCCTTCGCGCATCATGTGCAGCAGCACCGCCATCAACTTGGCGCCGTCGAGCCGGACTTGCCGCGAACTGTCCTCAAGCTGCAAGACCAGTTCCAGCGCCTTGCCTTGTGCGGCTTCGACCACGCCCTCGACAGTGCCGCGCAGCCCAGGATGACGTTCGCGGCACAGCGCATCGGCGGCACAGTCGGCGTAGAGCTGCTCGAAGACGCGACGCACGATCGTGGGCTCGTTCTGCTCGCCGTTGACCTGCGGCGGGTAGACACCGTCGAGCACCGCGGCCCGCACCAGGCTGGGATGGCGCCGCATTACCTCGAGGCCCCACCGGGTGCCATAGGACACGCCGTTGAGATTGATGCGCGCTTGCGACAGGGCGATCGCCAAGTCGGCCACGTCGTCGGCCAAGGCCGGCGTGGTGTACATCGCGGGATCGATCTTGCGGCGATCGAGGTTGGCGCGACAGCGGACCAGGATATCGCGCTCCTGGTCCTCGCTCACGGCGCGTCGCCGCGCCTTGGCCGGCTCGCTGGTCCGCGGGTCGAGGCAGTCGAGATTGGGTGTAGCGCCGCCGGCGCCGCGCTGGCTCAGGATCACGACATCCCGCTTGCGGCGGATGATGGCGGTGTCATTCCACCAGTCGCCTTCCGCCAAAGCATCGGCTCCCGGTGCCGAGGCCACCAAGGGCGCGTCGCCCGGGCCGCCCGCCAGGTAGATCAACGGCTCAGCGCTGGCCGGCCGCTTGGCCTTCAGCACGGCCACTTTGAGCCGCACCTCACGGCCTTCTGGCTGCTCGCGGTTCTCCGGCACGACCAGCACAAAGCACTCGACGCGATCGCCGCGCGGCGGCTTGTAGGGGCAGCGCTCGCGGTCCAGCCGCGGTGCTGCGATCGCCTGTCCCGCCAAAACCAGCAGGAAAGCCGCCAATCCGCCGCGCAACCACGATCGGGCCATGGCCTTGTTGTGCCACATCGTTCCTCGCGGCGGCATGGGGTAATTCTATGGAAGCCGCGCAGGCGAACGGCTTGCCAGGCAGACTTGCAGGCCACAAGTTGGCCGCATGACCTCCCGCTCCTACTGGACCGCCGTGTGGTGCGGCTTCCTCGTCCTCGCCATCGGCCTTGGCGTGCGTCAGAGCTTCGGCATCTTCCTCAAGCCGGTCTCGGCCGAGCTGCAGGTCGGCCGCGAGCTGTTTTCCTTCGGCATAGCGCTTTCCATGCTGCTGATGGGCGTGATCGCCCCGTTCTCCGGCCGGCTGTGCGACCGCTTCGGCTCGGCCCCGACCATCGCCGGCGGCGGCGTGCTGTACGTCCTCGGCATGGTGGTGACCGCCGTGATGGACGACGCGTTCCTGCTGATCCTGGGCAACGTGCTGGTCGGCGTCGGCCTGTCGGCCGCGACCTTCGGGCCGGTTTTGGGTGTGGTCTTGCGCGTGGCGCCGCCCGCCAAGCAGGCGTTGGCGATCGGCATCTGCTCGGCCGGCGGCTCGTTCGGTCAGTTCTTCATCGTGCCGCTCGCGGCCATCGTGCAGAGCTTTTTCGGTGACTGGCGGCCGACCGTGTGGGCACTGACCATCATGGCCGCGATCATCATCTTCCTGGCCGCCGGCTTGAACGACAGCAAGGAGATTGCGGCCAACCGCAAGGCCGAGGGCGGCGGCCAGACGACGCGCGAAGCGCTGTCCGAGGCCTTCAGCCAGCGCAGCTACGTCCTTCTGGTGGTCGGCTACTTCGTCTGCGGCTTCCACGT
Source organism: Alphaproteobacteria bacterium (assembly GCA_016870055.1). Lineage (GTDB taxonomy): Bacteria > Pseudomonadota > Alphaproteobacteria > Reyranellales > Reyranellaceae > Reyranella. Next base: position 3,439 of record VGCQ01000333.1, read on the forward strand.
CGCCTTCCTCGGCGGCCACCTGCCGGCCTACATCTCCGACAAGGGCATCGGGCTCACGCTGTTCGGCAAGACGCTGTCGCCGGCCGAACTGGGCGGCTGGGCGATCGGCTTGGTCGGCCTGTTCAACATCGCCGGCGCCGTGATCTGGAGCTCGATGGGTGGCCAGTACAAGCGCAAGAACCTGCTCTGCATGCTCTACCTCCTGCGCGCCCTGGTGTTTCTCGTCTTCATCCTGGCGCCACTGTCGGCAGCGTCGGTGTTGATCTTTGCTGCAGCACTCGGGTTCCTGTGGCTAGGAACCGTGCCGCTCACCACCTCGTTGGTCGGATTCATCTTCGGGCCGGTCCATCTCACCATGCTGAACGGCATCGTCTTCTTCGGCCATCAGGTCGGCAGCTTCGTCGGCGGCTGGGGCGGCGGGCGGCTGTTCGACTTGCAAGGCAACTACGACATGATGTGGTGGATTGCCATCGGGCTCGGCATCGTGGCCGCCCTGATGCATTGGCCGATCGTCGAGCAGCGGCTGGCGCGGCCGACCGCCGTGCCCCAGCCTGCGTGACGCCACAGCCATGACAGCCGGTTGGCGCACCGCCGTCCTGTCGGGCGCCGCCGCCCTGTTGGTCGCGGCGATCGCCGTCTCGTTCCTGCTGTGGGGCCTGAACGGCCCAGCCTACCTGATCGACCTGATCGCGGCCTATTGCTTCTAGAACACAGTCCGCCCAGCTGGAAACGGCTGGGCGGACTGTGTCCGGTGCAACAAGCATCGCCCGAGCGCGCGAATCCGATCAGATTGAACCGCATGCGGTTCAACCTGGTCGGATTCCGCTCTAGCCCGGCAGGTCGAGACGCGGAAAGCGCGGCAAGGTGCGGCCGCCATCCATGACGATGGTGCGGCCGGTCACGAAATCGAAGGCCGGCGAGCAGACTTGCAGGCACATCTCGCCGATCTCGTCCTCCGTCACCAACCGGCCAAGCGGTGTGCCGGCGATCGCCGCGTCGCGATAGACCGGCATGGTGTCGGTGCGCGGGCTGGCGATCTGGCTGGGCACGACGGCGTTGACCGTGATGGCGGGCGCAAGCTCCAGCGCCAGGCTTTCCGTCAGGTGCAGCAGCGCCGCCTTGGCCAAGCCGTAGACCGAATGCGTGCGCACCAGGCTCGACGTGGCGCCGATATTGACGATGCGGCCCCAGCCCTGCCGCTCCATGCCTGCCGCAAGGCGCTGGGCCAGCAGCCACGGCGCCTTGAGGTTGACCGCCATGATGCGGTCCCACACCTCGGGCGCGAGACTGCGGAACGGCGCATCGGCGAACGGGCCGGCATTGTTGATCAGAACCGAAACCGGTCCGAGCGCCTGCTCGACGGCGTCGGCCAACGTTGCCGACGCATCCTCGTCAGCCAGATCGGCCTCGAAGGCGATCGCCGAGCCGCCGTCGGCCACGATGCGGCCGGCGATCGTCTCGGCGTCGCGCTTGGCGGCGCGACAATGCACTGCCACGCGGGCGCCCTCGCGGCCGAACGCCCGAGCAATGCTGGCGCCCGCCCCCGACGACGAGCCGGTCACCAGTACGACCTTGCCGTCGAAGCCGCCGCCCGCACTCATGGATCGACCAGAACCGTCCAGATCGACCGGGTCTTCGAGCGGTCGAGGTACTTCTCGTACAGCTCGTCGATCAGCTCCTTGCCGAGCGTGGCGATCTCGGCATCATAAGCGGCGCGGTCCGTGATCTCGATGCGCTCGAGATAGTCCCATGGTCCGCCGCCGAGTTGGCCGACCACGCCGGTCAGCCGATGCGTGCGGTAGCTTACGATCGATTTCAGCCTGCTCGCCACGACATAGTCGACCTCGCGCTCGTAGCGCTCATAGGCCTCGCGGTCGACGCCGGGTTTCAGGGCGGCCAGCACGTACCTCACGATTGCCATGTCACTCTCCTTTCCGCCGCGTCACGGCTCGATCAGT
>VGCQ01000334.1 GCA_016870055.1 Alphaproteobacteria bacterium
CGGATTTGCCAGCAGGCGGTGACGGAGGCGGGCGACGATCCGCGAGCCAAGCTCGCGGCTTTCGTGCGCGTCTACGTCGTGCGCCACTGTCGGCTCCGGGTGGAGGCGTTGGTCGCCAATCGCGAACTGAGCTGGCTCGATGCCGAGCGCGTCACCGATATTCGCCGCAGCCGTCGGGCCATCCGCGATATCATGGTGTCGATCCTGACACACGGCGTCGAGCGAGGAGCGTTCGAGCCACCGCAAATCGACGGCCGGCGCGATCTCAAGGCGATCGCTATGGCGCTGCTCGATCAATGCACCCACGTCTCGATGTGGTACGGTCCGGGTGGCGAGCTGCGGGAGGAGCAGATGGCCAAGCTCTATGCTGATATGGCGCTGCGTGCCGTTGGGGCCAAGGTCTAGCGATGCCGGGGCGGTGGCGTCGTTCGAGAGGCTTCGGCGCCCTGTTCGTCGCCGTCAGCCTGCTGTCGGCCTGCACGACCGAGACAGCAGGGCCCTTACAGACGGCAAGTGCCTCGCCGCCGGCTGCGGCGTCGGCTGAGGGGTCGGTGCCGGCGAGCCGCTGGCGGGCGGTGCTGATCGCCGGCGACAACAACAGCCCAGCGTTCGACAACGGCGTTGAAGCAATGCGCGACAAGCTGGCGTCGCGCGGCGTGCGCGACATCAGCGTGCTCACCTCAAATCCTCAGGTCAATCCGTCGCTCACCGTGGCGACGGCGGCCAACGTCTCCAACGCCCTGCGCACGGCCGGCGGCGAAGCGTGTCTCGCCTTCATTACCAGCCACGGCGATGAAAGCGGCTTCGTGCTGCGCCAGGCGAGAGGGACGGTGAGCCCAGCCTCGCTCGAACGGGCGATCGATGCCGGCTGTGGTGCACGCCCGACAGTCGTCGTGGTATCGGCTTGCCATAGCGGCGTCTTCCTGCGCGCCGGCATGCGACAGCCGCATCGCATCGTGCTGACCGCGGCAGCGGCCGATCGAGTCAGCTTCGGCTGCGGTGCGGCCGATCAGTACACTTATTTCGACCAATGCCTGTTGCAGCAGTTCGACGGCGCGGCGACCTGGCGACAATTGGCTGCGACCACCCGGGTCTGCGTCGAGAATCTGGAGCGGCGCATGGGAATTGCTCGGCCGTCGCAACCGCAGACCTTCCTTGGCACGGCTGTCGCCGACCTAAAGCTGCCGGGGCGCTAGACGCAGTGGTCAGGCGTCAACTACGGCAGTGAAGTCGCAAGTGACGTGGGTCGGATTGTCAGCGGGCAATGCCAGCGTGTGACGTGCCGGGCGTGACGAGGGATCGGGGAACATTGCCGCCCACTCGCCGTTCAAGGCCGCGCGGCCTGTCGCCGGATCTTTCATCCAGAAATTCACTTTGATGATGTCCTCGACGCTGCCTCCGGCGGCTTCGACGCACAACCGTATCTGCTTGAAGACGTTGGTGACCTGGCCCGCAAGGTCGGACGGCGTGGCGCCGGTCTGCGGGTCGCGGCCGCTGATGATGCTGGACATCACGATGTTGCCGATACGGCTGGCGTTAGGGATCGGATTCTGATGCTTGAAGCCGGGATAGTTGATGCTCTTGCGCTTGGCCATTGACGCTCACTCCTGTCGTTGTCGGTTCGGTCCGGCCGCCCTGCGGACAAAGGCCCCGGTTTCCTCCCAATCGCGGCCGCGAGCATGGCACCATGTCGCCCCACAGGCGACTGCAAAGGGGCAAGCGATGGCGCTGGTGAACTACGAGCGGGACGGCGAGATCGTCACCTTGATGTTGAACCGACCCGAGAAGCTCAATGCCTTCAGCGATGAACTGGTCGGCGCCTTGGGTGACGCCCTGCATCGTTTCGACACCGACGATCAAGCGCACATCGCCATCCTGTGCGGTAACGGCCGCGCCTTTTCCAGTGGCGCCGACGTCCATCAGCGCCAGCTGCGCAGCCGCGAGGAGTTCCTGAAGCTCGGCGGCCCGCAGGGTCGCGGCACGCACTCTGCCGACCTCTTGACCAAGTCGGTCAACTGGAAGCCGGTGATCGCCGCCGCGCACGGTTATGTGCTCGGCCTCTCGGTTGGCATCGTTCTGGAATGCGACCTGATCGTCGCGGAGGAAGGGACAAGGTTTCAGGTCACCGAAACCTCACGTGGGCTGGGCGCGGGCAAGTACTGGGCCCTGATGCACTATCGCGGCGGCGGCGCCTTCACCATGGAGGCGGCTCTGACCGGACGGTTCTTCACCGCCGAAGAGGCCTTCAGGGCCAACCTCATCAATCGCGTGGCGACCAAGGGCAAGTATCTCGATGTGGCGCGCGAGCTTGCCGGCGAGGTGCTGAAGAATCCGCCGCTCAGCGTGCGTTCGACCGTGCGCATGCGGCGCTGGTACATGGATCGCCTGGGCCGCGAGGTGATGTTTCAAGCGGCACCCGAGAAGCTTTATCTGAGCGAGGACTTCCAGGAAGCCGCCCGCGCCTTTGCCGAGAAACGCAAGCCTGGCAAGTTCAAGGGGCGTTGACGATGGGACAATGCAGCGAGCGCATTCTCACCAACCATGCCGGCAGCTCTGCTTATGACTGCAGCCGTGCCTCGGCCATCTCGCGCAGCTTGTTGCGCTGGATCTTCAAGCCGTTGGGCGAGGGCGTGCGGGGAAACTCGTCGATCGCCAGGACGCGGACCGGCACCTTGTAGTTGGCCAAGCCTTGCCGGCAGTGGGCGATAACCGCCGCCTCGTCGAGCGCTGCGCCGGGCTGCAGGATCACGAAGGCGATGGCGCGCACACCGCCGGGCCGAGGCAAGGCGATGGCTTGGCAGGCGGCGACGCCCGGCACCTTCTGAATGTGAGTCTCGATCTCCAGGGGGTTGACCAGAAAGCCCGAGAGCCTCAGCACGTCGCCCATGCGGCTCAGGAAGGTGAAGCCGCCGCGACCGTCGAGCTGGGCAAGGTCGCCGGTGCGCACATAGCCATCGTCGGTCATCGCTTGCGCGGTCGCTTCGGGGTTGCCGTAGTAACCGACCATCAGCGACGGGCCGGCGCATTCCAGTGCGCCGGGCTGGCCGGGACCCAGCAGCACGCCGGTGTCGGGATCGCGCACCCGGACATGGGCAAGCGGCGAAGTCGTGGCGCCGCCGCCCAACTTGCGCTGCAGCACGGGCAAGGTGAGTGGCTGCCGGGCGTAGAGTGCCTGGACCTCGCTCATGCCGTAGAGACCGACCAGCTTCAGCCCGCGTGGCTGTGCGCGCTCCGGCAGGTCTTCGAGCGACGCGTTGAAGGCGGCATAGCCTGCCCACTTGACCGAGCGAAAAGGCCAGCGGCCCGGCATGATCTCGAGCAAGCGTGCGAACATGTCGTCGCTGCCGAACAGAGTGGTGGGCCTGTGCTGCTCGATCAGCCGTCCGATCTCTTCGATCTCGTAGGACTCGACCAGGACCGACGGCTTGCCGGCGGCCAGCGTGGCCAGCGTCTGGTTGAAACCGAACACGCCACACAAGGGCAGGATGGCGAGCGACGATGTCTCGGGCGCGGTGAAGCCGAAGGTCCGGGCGACCTGCTGGGCATGGCTTGCGATCGCGCCCTGGCGATGCACGACGAATTTGGGTGCGCTGGTCGTGCCCGATGTCGTGAAGATGTTGCACGGCGCCTTGGCCGACGCGTGATTGGCGGCCAAGGCCGGCCTCGACAGCAGTCGTTCGAAAGCGACGCGGCGGCGGTGCTCGATCGCCGGCGGCACCGTGAGGGGTGTTTCGCCGACAGTGACGATGGCGGCGAGACGGTCGAGTGCATCGGGGTCGATGCCGGCCAGGATCGACAGGAAGTCGATGCGGCGGAAGCCCGGCGCGCAGACCAGCACCTTGGCACCCGAACGGCCGACGATGTCGGCCACCTCGACGGCGCGAAAGCGCGTGTTCACCGCGACCGCGATGGCGCCAAGCCGTGCACAGGCGAAGTAGAGAATCGGATAGGGCGGAATGTTGGGCAGCCATAGCGCCACGCGATCACCCGGACCGACGCCGAGGTCCGCCAGGCCCTGAGCGGCGCGTGCCGCACCATCGAGCAGCTCGGCGAAGCTCAGTGTCCGTTCGCCATGGATGAAAGCAGGAGCGCCGGGTATTGCGTCGGCGACGTCGGCCAACAGCGTCCAGACATCGGCGGCGGGATGGGCAAGCGGCATGCGGCGCGGAAATTAGTTCATGCCGCGATCGATTCAAGCACGACGACGGCTACTGCGCGAAACCGAGTAGTCGGGGCAGGAAAAGTACCAGCCCGGGCAGGAAGGCGATCAACAACAGGGTGATCACGATTGACGCCAGGAAGGGCAGCAAGGGCTTCACCAGCTTGTCCATCGGCAGGCCGCTGATTGCCATGCCGACGAACAGGCAGAGGCCGACCGGCGGCGTGATGTGGCCGACTGCCGAGGCGATGACGCAGACCATGCCGAAATGGATGGGATGGACGCCGACGGCGTTGGCGACCGGCAACAGCACCGGCACTGTGACCAGGATGATCTCGGACGGCGTCAGGAAGGTGCCGAGGATCAGATAAAGCACGATCACCAGGATGATGAATACCCACCAGGCTGGCGCCATCGCGGCGATCGCGCTGGCGACGATGAAGGGGAACTTCGAGTAGCTCAGCACCCAGCCGAACGCGCCGACGAAGCCGATGATCATGCCGATCACGCCCGACAGGCGCGCGCTGTCGGCGAATATCTTCGGCAGCTCGCGAATCGCGGGTTCACGATAGAAGAGCGGCGGCACGACCAGCGCATAGACGACGGCCACGGCCGCTGCCTCGGTCGGCGTGAACAGGCCGAACAAGATGCCGCCCATGATGATGACCGGGATGGCGAGCGCCGGCAGCGCATTGCGCAGTGCGGTCCAGAACTGCGGCAGGGTAGGCGGCGGCTCCTTGGGATAGTTGCGCTTGCGGGCGATGAAGAACACCGGCACCGCCATGCCGAGCCCGACGAGGATGCCGGGAATGACGCCGGCAGCGAACATCGCCGCCACCGATTCATCGGCCATCCAAGCGTAGATCACCGCGATGATCGACGGCGGAATGATCGGCGCCACGACGGCGGTCGAGATGGTGAGCGCGGTGGCGAAGTCCTTGTCGTAACCCTTGCGCACCATCTGCGGCACCAGGAAGGTGCCGAGCGCCGACACGTCGGCCACCGCCGAGCCCGAGATGCCGCCGAAGAACATGCTGTCGAGCACGTTGACGTAGGCGAGCCCGCCGCGGAACCGCCCGACCAGCACCGTTGCAAAGTCGATCAGCACCCGTGCCACGCCGCCGCGAGCGGCGATGTTGCCCGCCAGGATGAAGAGTGGTGCCGACAGCAGCAGGTAGGAATCGGTCAGCAAGCCGACGAAGCGGTCGGGATGATG
>VGCQ01000335.1 GCA_016870055.1 Alphaproteobacteria bacterium
CACGTGAGATAGGTGATCTTCCTGGTGCTCTGGGCGATCGCGGGAGCGCCGAGCGCGGCGGCGGCCGAGAAGGCGGCGGTCGTTTGCAGCAGTTGCCGGCGTTTCATGTCGTTCCTCCTGTCGTGGGTTCTCGTGGATCTGGCCTACGCACTCACAGGCGACGTCCCGTCGCCTTGTCGAACAAATGAAGATTGGAAAGGTCGGCCGACAGGCGGACCGCTTCGCCGGCGCGGCGCACCAGGCGCGGCGGCAGGCGGGCGATCACCGGCGTGCCCGCGACGTCGAGCGACACCATGGTGTCGGAGCCGAGCGGCTCGACGACGCTTGCCCGGCCGGCGAGCAGCGGCGCAGCCTCGCCTTGGTGCCATAGCAGGTGCTCGGGCCGCACGCCCAGCAACAGCTCCGACACCGGCCGGTCGCTGGCCGGCAGCCGGTCAGGCGCGACCGCCGTCGCCGGCAGCAGATTCATCGGCGGCGCGCCGATGAAGCCCGCCACGAACAGCGAGGCCGGCCGGTCGTAGACGTCGTCGGGCGAACCGATCTGCTCGATGCGGCCGTGATTGAGGATCACGATGCGATCGGCCAGGGTCATGGCCTCGACCTGGTCGTGCGTGACGTAGATCGTGGTCGTCGGCACGCGCTCGCGCAGGCGCTTGATCTCGGTCCGCATCTGCACGCGCAGCTTGGCGTCGAGGTTGCTGAGCGGCTCGTCGAACAGGAACACCTTGGGATCGCGCACGATGGCGCGGCCCATGGCGACACGCTGGCGCTGGCCGCCCGATAGCTGACGCGGGAAGCGCGCGATGTACGGCTCGATGTCGAGGATGCGGGCGGCCTGGTCGACGCGCTTTCTTATCTCCTGGCGGCCGATGCCGCGGTAGCGCAGCGAGAACGCCATGTTCTCGAACACCGTCATGTGCGGATAGAGCGCGTAATCCTGGAACACCATGGCGATGTCGCGATCCTTGGGATCGAGCTCGTTGACGACGCGCCCGTCGATCGCGATCTCGCCGTCGGTGATGTCCTCGAGGCCGGCGATCATGCGCAGGAGCGTGCTCTTGCCGCAGCCCGAGGGGCCGACGAAGACCATGAATTCCCGATCGGCGATGTCGAGGTCGACGCTGTGCACGACCTTGGTCTCGCCGAACGACTTTGAGACTCCGCGCAGGCTGAGTCCGGCCACGTCCGTGGTTCCCCCCGATTCTCGCGACGACCATAACATGCAGGCGGTGATTGCCACAGCCTCCGGCCCATGCTTGGCTCGCCGCGGCGACGAGGAGAGAGCATGCGCATCGGTCTGGTGGGATATGGCGCCTGGGGCCGCATGCACGCGGCCACCATCGGCCGCATCGAGGGGCTCCACCTGAGCGGCGTGGTGTGCGGCAGCGAGGCCTCGGCCCAAGCGGCCGCGGCCGATCTGCCGGGTGTGCCGGTGCATCGCACGCTCGATGCGCTGCTCGGCGATCCTGCGATCGAGCTGGTCGACATCGTGGCGCCCAACCACCTGCACGCCGCGATGGCGATTGCAGCCCTCGACGCGGGCAAGCACGTGCTCTTGGAGAAGCCCATGGCGACCAGCCTCGTCGATGCCGAGCGCGTGGTCGCGGCGGCCGAGCGCTCGGGCCGCTATTGCGGAGTCGGGCTCGAGCTGCATGTCTCCAAGCAATGGGCCAAGGTGCGCGAGTTGATCGCCGAGGGCGCGCTGGGCCGACTGCGCTTTGGCAACCTCACCTTGTTCCGCCGGCCTTTCCGCGGCGGCTCGGGTGGCTGGCGACTCGATCGTGCCCGCGTCGGCTCATGGATCCTGGAGGAGCCGATCCACTACTTCGACCTCCTGTTGTGGTACTTCAAAGAGTGCGGCCTGCCCGTCGAGGTGTCGACCGACGGCGTGCCGTCGCCGCTGGGGCCCGGCATGTACGATGCCTTCACCGCGACGCTGCGCTTCGCCGATGGTTCCTACGCGGTGTTCTCGCAGTGCCTGGGTGGCTTCGAGCATTCGCTGGTGCTGGAGATCGCGGGCGATCACGGCGCGCTCCGCACTTGGTGGGCGGGCGCGCTCGATCGCACCCACACGCCCGACTTCGAGCTGAAGCTGCAGCGCGCCGGATCGGCGGACGCCGAGATCGTGCCGATCGAGAAGTCCGGCGAGGTGTTCGAGCTCGAGGAGCAACTGCGCCGCTTGATCGGCGATGTGCCCGCACGCACGCCGCTCGTCTCGGCGGGCGCGGCGCTGCCCAGCCTGAAGGTCTGCCTCGCCGTCGAGCAGGCGCTGGCCGACCGACGTGCCATCAAGCTCGCGTGGTCTTAGGGACTCTTTGCCAAGCATACTGAGAGACACGCTCCCCTACGGCAAGTCGTGCCCCCGCCGCCACGCCGCCGCCCGCTCGAGCAGGCGGCGGGCCCGGACCACGACCGGCAGGTCGATCATGCTGCCTTCGAAGGCGACGGCGCCCGCCCCTTCCTTGGCGGCGGCGTCGAAAGCGGCGATCAGCCGGCGGGCGCGGTCGAGCTCTTCGGCCGAGGCGCCGTACTCCTCGTTGATGATCGGCACGTGGGCGGGATGGATGCACGAGGCGGTGGTGAAGCCCAGCGCGCGGCCGCGCTTCAAGCCGGCACGGTAGGAGTCGAGATCGTCGATATTGGCGAGCTGGCCCATCGAGCCCATCGGCAGGATGCCGGCGGCGCGGCAGGCGGCGAGCCCCTGCATGGCGAAGACGTACATGCTGTCGGCCGACGGCGTGGCGCCGAGCTCGGTCGCCATATCCTCGCCGCCGACCGACATGCCGGCCATGCGCGGCTCGGCGGCGATGGCGTAGAGATGCGGCAGGGCGGCCGGCCCTTCGATCAGCGCGAGAAAGCGCGTGTGGCCGATCGCCATGCCGAGTGCCGCCTCACGGTCGGCCACCAGCTCGGCGAGCAAGCGGACATGCTCGGGTCCCATGACCTTGGGCAGCATCAGGGCGGCGACGCCCGGCATGATTGCGGCCGTGATGTCGGCCACGGCGAGATCGATTGGCCGGTTGATGCGCACCACGACGTCGGCGCCGGCCTGGGCGACGCGCGGCACGGCGGCAGCCAGGGCAGCACGCGCCGCTTCCTTGTGCGTCGGCGGAATGGAGTCCTCGAGATCGAGGATGATGGCGTCGGCGCCGCGAGTGTGCGCCTTGGCGAGGAAGCGTTCGGACAGCACCGGCACGAACAGCAGCGATCGCCAGGCCGGCAGGGGGCGGGTCACGTCACAAGGCTCCTCTGGTCATCGATCCGGCCCGCATCATGCCCGCACTTTCCGCGAAAAGGACAATATTCCTGCATCAAAAAGCGCTGGCCGATCACTCTACTATAGAGGGTCTATACATTTGCGGCGCATTCATAAGTTGCATTAAGGAGACCTTCCATAAGATCATCCTTCTCGGGCTTCTGAGCACCCTGGTCGGAGGCTGCACCTTGTACTGGGAGAAGCCGAGCACCGGAACGGCGGAACTCGAGGCCGCCAGCGCCCTGTGCCTTTCACAGGCCGCCGCGGCCTTTCCGCCGTCGCCCCAACTCGTCGCCCTGCAGCTGGCTTACAACACGCCCATTCAGACCAACTGCACATCCCGCGGACCCTACATCGACTGCCGGGCGACGGGCGGTGAATATGTGCCCGCGAAGACGACGATCGAGGACAGCAACAAGGGCAATCGGGAACGTGCCCTTTACAGCTGCCTCTATCGGCACGGCTGGAACCTGGTCGGAACGTAGAGCGCGACCGGACGAGATGGCGCCGCAGGTGGTTCCCCCTTGAACGCTTACCGCTTCGACGCCAGCAAATTCGCCCTCGCCGGCGGTTGCCACGGCGCTACAATGGGCCGGCGTGGGAGCAAGCTGACGACATGGCCGAGACCGAGTCGGGATCGCCGCGGGCGCCGTCGGAGGTCGACATCGTCGCCCTGAAGCCGGGCGCCCGTATCGGCCGGCACGAGGTGCTGGCGGTGCTGGGCCAGGGCGGCTTCGGCATCACCTATCGCGCGCGCGACAGCCAGCTCAACCGCGAGGTCGCGATCAAGGAGTACCTGCCGACTTCGCTCGCCTACCGCGCCGACGGCGCGACCGTGCTGCCGCGCTCGACCAAGGTCGCCGACGACTTCGCCTGGGGCCGCGAGCGCTTCGTCGCCGAGGGCCAGACGCTCGCCAGCCTCCACCATGCGCCGGGCATCGTGCGCGTGTTCGACTTCCTCGAGATCAACGGCACCGCCTACATCGTCATGGAGATGCTGCGCGGCGAAACACTGGAGGGCCGCCTCAAGACAGCGTGCCCACTCGACGCCGTCGCGGTCGGACGCATCCTGTGGACCCTGCTCGACGGGCTGGAGCAGGTGCACGATGCCGGCTTCCTGCATCGCGACATCAAGCCGGCCAACATCCTGCTCGACGGCCGCGGCAATCCGACCCTGATCGATTTCGGCGCCTCGCGCGCGGCGATGGCCGGCCGCAGCACGGCGCTGACGGCGATCTTCACCCCGGGCTACGCCGCGGCCGAGCAGATGACCTCGGCCCGGCAGGGACCGTGGACCGACATCTACGGACTGTCGGCCACGCTCTACCACGCCATCACCGGCAAGACGCCGCCCAACGCCTTCGACCGCTTGCTCGAGGACGAGTACCAGCCGCTGGCGCGCCTCGCCCCGGCGGGCTTCGCACCGGGCGTGATCGCCGGCATCGATGCCGGGCTCGCGGTGCGCGCTTCCGATCGGCCGCAGTCGATCGCGGGCTGGCGCACGGTGCTCGCCATGACGCCGGCGGCGGCACAGGACGCCACGCAGCTCGTCTCGCCGCGCACGATCGATCCGGCGGCCACAGTGGTGGCGCGCGCACCGACGCTGCAACCATCGCAACCGCTTGCGCCGCCGCCGCCAACAACGCCGCCGGCGCCGGCTCCGTCCAAGAGCCGCATGCCGCTCTATGCCGGCATCGCCGCGGCCGTGCTGTTGCTGGCAGGCGGCGGCGGATGGCTGGCGTTCGCCCCCTCCAAACCCGAAGCGCCCGCCGCCGGTCGCGCCGTGGCGCTGCAGGACATGAAGGTCGAGGAGCTGGAGCGCGTGCTGGCCGAGCGTCGCGCCGCCGAGGCGGAGGCGGCCGAGAAGAAACGCGCCGAGGAAGAGGCGCGGCGCAAGGCCGAGGCCGACGCCGCGGCCAAGCAGTCCGCCGACGCCGATCTCGTCAAGGCCGAGGCCGCGCGCCAGAAGGCCGAGGCCGAGCTGGCCCAGCTCAAGGCCGAGATCGAGGCCAAGCGCCAGGAGGCGCAGACCGAGGCGCGCCGGCTGGAAGCCGAGGCGGCGCAACGCAAGGCCGAGGCCGAGATGGCGGCCCTGCGCCAGGCCGAGG
>VGCQ01000336.1 GCA_016870055.1 Alphaproteobacteria bacterium
ATGGCGCCGAACGGCGGATTGTACATCACGCCGGGATCGGTGGTCGGCCGGCCGGCGGCGTCGATCAGCAGGCCGTCGTCCATCGACACCTTCTTGTTGTTGGCGACCCGCACCTTGCCCATCGCCACTTGACTGGTCGCGAAGTCGAGCACGATCGGCTCCTTGCCCTTGCGCGGCACGGCGGTGCAGTAGGGATTGGTGGTGAAGCGCGGCTCGGCGCCGCCGAACGGCGCGACCAGCGATTTGTGACCGTGCACGTTCACCCAATGGGTGCTCACCATGCCGGCACGCGCGCACTGCTCGCCCCAATGACCGATGCGCCCGATATGGTGGGCGTTGATCAGCCCGACGACGCACACACCATGCTTCTTCGCCCGCTCGACACCGATGTCCATCGCCTCCTTGGCGACGACCTGGCCGTAACCTGCGCCACCGTCGACCACGATCACGGCGCCATTGTCACGGGCGATCCTGGCGTGGTGGTTGCGAACACAGGCGCCGCTTGCCGTGTTCTGCATGTAGTGCGGGATCATGCCGACCCCGTGGCTGTCGTGACCGAACAGATTGGCCAGCACCAGATGATCGGCGACCAGCCGCGCTTCCGGCTCGGTGCTGCCGTCGGCCCGGCAGATCGCCATCGTGAAGGCATGCAATCGGTCGGGCATGACCCGCACTTCGCCCACCGAACTCCTGCCCTCGGCCATGTCGCCTTCTCCCCCGGACCTCGTTTTCGGGGCGCAAGGTTCCGCGTCGGCCGAGCCGTGTCAACCGAGGCGAAAGGGCCGCGCGACTGCCTCGATTCGGCCCCCAGGGCGCGGCAAGACGGGCGCTCGGAGCCCATGGTAAACCGACTGCCAAACACGAGGCCTGCGTGCGTTTCCCCATCCGCCTGGCGTGGCTTCTCCTGCTGGTGATCGGCGCCGTCCCGGCGGCGGCCCAGACCGTGCCTGCGCCGCAGCGGCCATTCTCGCAGCTGGTCGATCTATGGGCGCGCCAGCTCGACCGCATCGCCGGCCGCGCCGAACAGCCCGGCCTGCTGTTGATCGAGATCGACACGTTGCGCGAACAGGTCGCCGACGTCCGCGCCGCCGCGGTCGCCGCCGCGGCGCTCGCACGCCACGATCTCGCCGATACGCGAAAGCTCTTGGCGCCGCTCGAGACCAAGCCCGCCACCGACGCCGTTCCGGAATCCGATGCCGTCAAGGCCGACCGCGAGCGGCTGACCGAACAAGCCGCCATCAGCGAGGGGCGCGTCAAGCAGTGCGAGGTGGTGATCGCGCGAGCCGACCAGCTCATCGAGCGGCTGACCAAGTTGCGCGGCGTGCTTCAGTTGCAGACGCTGCTGCGTCGCGACATGTCGCCTTTGTCGCGCGACGTGTGGCGCAACGTCGGGCCGGAGCTCGATGCGTCGCTGACGACCTTGGCGGCGGCGCTGCGGACATGGGTTCGAGACGGCCCACGTTTCGACACCCACGCCCTGCCGTCGCTGGTCTGGCTGGCGATCGTCACGATCGGTCTGTGGTTCGCGGTCGGCTTTCTGCGCCGCCGGTTCGGCCGTGGCGACACCGCCGAGCCGCGGCATCGCGACCGCACGCTCGCCGCCGCCATCGACGGCGTCGGGTTGGTGTTGTTGCCGATCCTGGCGGTGTGGCTGATCGGAGCGCTTCTTGCCGCGACGTCGCCGCCGGCGCCGCTCGACGCCCTGCTGCCCGAGTTGACCAGGCGCGTGATCGTCTTCCTACTCGTCGTGGGACTGACCGCCACGGCGCTGTCGCCGCATCGTCCGGCCTGGCGCATCCTGCCTTTCACCAACTCGAGCGCCGCCGCCTTGTCGTCGGCGCTGCGCCGCCTGATGGGTGTCGGACTGGCGGTCGACTTCGTCTATGTCGCGCTGACTCACGGCGGCCAGGCGGCCGCGCTCGCCTCGGTCGGCGCACTGCTGTTGTCGATCGTCGTATCCCTGCTCACGCTGCCGGCCCTGGCCAATCGCGCCTGGCATGCCGCGCGGCCCGAAGGCAGCGAGCAGTCGACCATGATCGGCGGCGCGCGCTGGTCGGTGGTCCGTCTGCTGCTCAGCATCGCGGTGCTGTCGTCGATCGGGTTCGCGATGCTGGGCTATGCCACGCTCGCCTCGCACCTGCACGACGCGATCTACTCGACCTGCCTTCTGATCTCGATCGCCTTGCTGGCGCACCGCCTGGTCGGTGATCTGCTGGAGGAAGCGGCCGCGCCCGACACGCCGCCCGGTCGCTGGGTCCGCCGTCTTCTCGGGCTGCCGCCGGACTCCGAAGTCCGCGGCCAGCATCTGGTGATGCTGCTGTTCGACCTCGTACTGGTCGTGCTGCTGGCGATCGCCATTCCTGCCACGTGGAGCGTCGACACCGATGCCCTGCTCGCCAGCGCCAAGCAGTTGGTCCACGGCGTGAAGATCGGCGGCGTGACGATCTCGCTCGGCAACATCGGCATGGCGATCATGGCCTTTGCCGTCTGCATCGTGCTGGCCGGCCTGGTGCGCCGCGTGGTGCGCGATCGTGTGCTGCCGACGGTCGACGCGCCGCTGCCGCTGCGCCAGTCGATCGATGCCGGCCTGAACTACCTCGGCGTCATCGTCGCCGTCCTGATCGGCATCGGCGCGCTCGGCATCGACTTCACCAACCTCGCCATCGTTCTCGGCGCGCTGTCGGTCGGTATCGGCCTTGGCCTGCAAAACATCGCCAACAACGTGATCTCCGGCGTCTTCCTGCTGGTCGAGCGGCCGATCAAGGCCGGCGACTGGGTGTCGGTGAACGGCCACGAGGGCTTCGTGCGGCGCATCAACATCCGCGCCACCGAAATCGAGACCTTCCAGCGCACCCACGTCCTGGTGCCCAACAGCATCTTCCTGCAGAATCCCGTGATCAACCGCACCTATGCCGACACGTCGAGCCGCGTCGAGATCAAGCTCACGGTGCCGCTGGCGACCGACGTGACGGTGATGGAGGCCCTGCTGCGCGAGGCCGCCCTCGGCCAACCCAACGTCCTGCGCGTGCCGGCGCCGATCGTGCGCTTCGCCCAGGTCACGCCGACCGGACTCGATTTCGAGCTGTTCGTCTTCGTGGCGCGCCTGGAAGATCGGCTGGTCGTCAACAACGACCTGCACAAGGCGATCTTGGCCAGGATGATCGAGCTCAAGATCGTCGACCCCAATCCGGTGCCGCAGCTCAGGCTGCGCGGAGTCGATGGCCTGATCGTGGGCGAGCGATCCGCGAAAGGAGCCCCCGATGCCGCCGCGTCGTCGTAGGGACGACCCGCCGCGCGGCCACTGGCGCCGGCGCTGGCCGATCTACCTGCTGTTCGCGGTGGGAGCGTTGGCGGGCGCTGCTCTGTGGGCCTACTCGCCCAGCCTGCCGGCCGAGATGCTGATTGCCCGCTATGCCAACGATCGTTCCAAGTTCGTCGATGTCGGCGGCGTGCGCGCCCATGTCCGCGAGCAAGGCAATCCCGACGGCATTCCAGTGGTATTGATCCACGGCTCGATGGGCTCGCTGCACATGTGGGAAGGCTGGGCGCGCGAACTGGGCAAGCAGGCGCGCCTGATCTCAGTCGACCTGCCCGGTCACGGCCTGACCGGCACCTGGCCGCGCGACGAATACACCATCGATGCCTATGCCGACTTCGTCGAGGTGTTGGTCGATGCGCTCAACCTCGACCGCTTCGTCCTGGTCGGCCATTCGATGGGCGGTGCCGTCGCCTGGACCTTCGCCGCGACGCGACCCGACCGCGTCAGCCAGCTCGTGCTGGTCGACGCCGCCGGCTATCCGCGCAGCGGCGAGGCGCCGCTGCCGATCAGGCTGGCGCGCATGCCGGTGGTGGGCGACCTCGGCATCTACTTCAAGCCGGATCGTCTGGTGCGGCGCTCGCTCGCCGAAGTCTATGCCGACCCGGCGATGGTGACGCCCGACCGCATCAAGCGTTACGCCGAGCTGCAGCGCTTTCCCGGCAATCGCCAGGCGACGCTGCAGCGCGCCCGCACCCAGGAACCGCCCGACCCGACGCCGCTGAAGCGGCTCGACGTGCCGACCCTGATCATCTGGGGCGGCAAGGACCGCTGGGTTCCAGTGGCCGACGCCTTTCGCTTCCAGAACGACATCAAGGGCGCCCAACTCGAGATCTTCGAGGCGCTGGGCCACAATCCCATGGAAGAAGATCCCAAGGCGACCGCCGCGGCGGTGGCCGCCTTCCTCAAGCCGATCCCGGGCCAGCCGAAGCCGCCACCCGAGCCGGTCGACACGACGGTGCATCCGGCGGTCGTGCCGGAGAAGGACTAGGTCGTGAACCCACGAACCGGCAACGTCCGAGACGGGTAGTCAGCGGACTGCATTCCGCTTGACGCTCAACGTGGGGAGCGACAATGTCGAAGAGCATGTTCAGGAACCAGAACCTTTGTGATGGACGCCGACGCTGCTGCACCCAAGCGGCGGCTCTTCGGGCTGCGCGTCGATCAGCGTCCGGCTGCGTGGTGACTACCTCACCGTAGGTCCCACCCGCCGGAGCGGCCTCGGCCCGCGTTCCTGAACCCCCGCAGCCCTCGGCTCCGGGGGTTTTCTTTTTTCCGAACTCCAGAAGGACACCACCATGAGCATTCGCGTCGGCATTGTCGGGATCAGCGGTTTTGGCGGCGGCGAGGCGATGCGCCTGGTCGCGAGCCACCCTTCTTTCGAGCTACTCTACGCCGCGGGCGAGGGCAGCGCCGGTAGCCGTTTGGTCGACCGCTTCCCCGGTGTGCCTGCCAAGCTGGCCGAACTGGTGATCGAGAAGTGGGACCCTGTGGCCCTGCCGAAGCTCGACGTGCTGTTCGCGTCGCTGCCCACAGGCGCTTCGGCCGAGGCGCTGGCGCGCGTGCCTGAGGACGTGAAGATCGTCGACATCGGCGGCGACCACCGCTACGTCGAGGGTTGGGCGTACGGCTTGGCCGACGTCTGGCCAGCCCAGATCGAAGGGCAGATCCGCGTTGCCAACCCTGGCTGCTTCCCCGCGGCGGCGCTGAACGCGCTGGCACCGCTGCTGGCCGACAAGCTGATCGAGCCTGGCAACATCGTGATCGACGCCAAGACTGGCATCTCCGGTGCCGGCCGCGGCGGCGCCGACAGCAAGTTCGGCTATGCCGAGAACAACGAGAATCTGGTGCCCTACGGTCTGCTCAAGCACGTCCACATGCCCGAGATGGCCAAGACAATCGAGCGGTTGAGCGGCGGCAGCGCGGCCGGGCTGGTGTTCACGCCGCACTTGGTGCCGATGACCCGCGGCGTACTCGCCACCATTTACTGCCGCGGCCGCGCCACCACCGACCAGTGCC
>VGCQ01000337.1 GCA_016870055.1 Alphaproteobacteria bacterium
CATCGAGGTCGAGTGTTCGCCCGGCGGGCGAGACCTGCGGCAAAGCGGGCGCTAGCGCGTGCACATCGGCTCCCTCCCCCGACATACCAGGCAACCGGCATGCCAAAGCTCGGACCGCATGAAAGACAATAGCGCCGGCCAACGCAAATGCCCGTTCGCGTTACCAGCGATGCCGAGGCTGTCGTTGTCGGTAGTCACTCCAGCGACGGGCAGCGCAGGACGCTCGCCTTGCCTTCGGTGGACACAGCTCGACGCCTGGCGTGCCGGCGTCGTCCAGCCGGCGACGGGCCGCCGCCGGCGTTCGTCTGTCAGACAGCTATGGCAATGCGTTACCGGCGATTCCTGCAAGCCGACGCGAACGCGACGCCGCGCCCGCGCTGCGGCGTCGCGGGGCGGCGCTAGAGCTTGCCCATCGCCACGGCGGTATCGGCCATGCGGTTGGAAAAGCCCCATTCATTGTCGTACCAGCTCATGACGCGCACCAGCGTGCCGTCCATGACCTTGGTCTGGTCCATGTGGAAGGTCGACGAGTGGCTGTCATGGTTGAAGTCGATCGACACGTTGGGCTGGTCGGTCCAGCCCAGGATGCCCTTGAGCTGGTTGGCGGCGGCGAGCTTCACCGCCTTGTTGATCTCGTCCTTGTCGGTCTTGCGCTTGGCGACGAACTTGAAGTCGACGACGGAGACGTTGGGCGTCGGCACGCGGATCGCCACGCCGTCGAGCTTGCCGTTGAGCTCGGGCAGCACCAGGCCGACCGCCTTGGCAGCGCCGGTCGAGGTCGGGATCATCGACAGCGCGGCGGCGCGGCCGCGGTACAGATCCTTGTGCATGGTGTCGAGCGTCGGCTGGTCGCCGGTATAGGCGTGGATGGTGGTCATGAAGCCGTGGTCGATGCCGACCGCATCGTTCAGCACCTTGGCAACCGGCGCCAAGCAGTTGGTGGTGCACGAGGCGTTGGAGACGACGACGTGTTGCTTGGTGAGCTTGTCGTGGTTGACACCGTAGACCACGGTGAGATCGGCGTTGTCGGCCGGAGCGGAGACCAGCACGCGCTTGGCGCCGGCAGCGACATGAGCCGAGGCCTTGTCCTTGGAGGTGAAGATGCCGGTGCATTCCATGGCGATATCGACGCCCAGCGCCTTGTGCGGCAGCTTCGAGGGATCGCGCTCGGCCGTGACCTTGATCTTGCCGCGGCCGACATCGATCGTGTCGCCATCGACCTTGACCTCGCCGTTGTAGCGGCCATGCACGCTGTCGAAGCGGAACAGATGGGCGTTGGTCTCGACCGGGCCGAGATCGTTGATCGCCACGACCTCGATGTCCTTGCGGCCCGATTCCATGATGGCGCGCAGCACATTGCGGCCGATGCGGCCGAAGCCGTTGATTGCAACCCGAACTGCCATGTCTTCCTCCGTTAGCTGTTGAGCCGGCGCGCCTCTTCGGCGATCGCCTCGGCCGTGATGCCGAAATGCTTGTAGAGGTCGGCGGCCTTGGCCGACGCCCCGAAACCCGTCATGCCGACGAACGTGCCGCGCGCGCCGAGCCAGCGCTCCCAGCCGAACCCCGATGCCGCTTCGCAGGCTACCCGTACCGTGCCATCCGGCCCAAGCACCTCGCGACGATATGTTTCGTCTTGCGCGGCGAACAACTCCCAGGACGGCATGGAAACCACGGCCGCCGAGAGGCCGTCCTTGGCGAGCAGGTCGTGCGCCGCCAGCGCCAGTTGGATTTCCGAACCCGAGGCGATCAACCGGATCGCGGCCGTGGCCTCGCCGGCCAGGATGTAGGCGCCGCGCGCGCACAGGTTTGCATCGGCCGCAGAGCGCACGGTCGGCACGTTCTGGCGGGTGAGGGCAATGACACTGGGTGCTTTCGTCGACTCGAGTGCAAGCTGCCAGCACTCGGCGGTCTCGATCGTATCGGCCGGCCGGAACACCCTCAGCCCTGGAATGGCGCGCAGAGCCGCCAGATGCTCGACCGGCTGATGGGTCGGGCCATCCTCGCCCAGTCCGATCGAATCGTGGGTCATCACGTAGATGACCCGCAGTCCCATCAGCGCGGCGAGGCGGATCGAGGGCCGGCAATAGTCGGTGAAAACCAGGAACGTGCCGCCATAAGGGATGATCCCGCCGTGCAGCGCCATGCCGTTCATGGCTGCGGCCATCGCGTGCTCGCGAATGCCGTAATAGACGTAACGGCCGGCGGCGTCGGCGCGCGTTGCCGCTTTCAACGAGGCGGTCTTGGTGTTGTTGGAGCCGGTGAGGTCGGCCGAGCCGCCAACCGTTTCCGGCAGCAGTGGGTTGATGACTTCCAGCACTTCCTGGCTGGACTTGCGCGTCGCCCAGGACGGCTTCTCAGCCGCGACCTTGGCGGTGAAGGCTGCAATGGCCGCGCCGACGGTGGACGGAAGGTCGCCTTTCAAGCGACGATCGAACTCGGCGCGATCGGCCTCGGTCATCGCGGCGTGCCGCTTGACCCACTTGCGCCGCACCGACTTGCCGCGCGCGCCGACCTTGCGCCAAGCGCTGAAAATCGACTCTGGAATGTCGAACGGCGGATGGTTCCAGCCGAGCTTCTGGCGGGCGCCAGCGACTTCGTCCTTGCCCAGCGGCGCGCCGTGGGTGGCGGCCGTGCCGGCCTTGGTCGGCGCGCCGTAACCGATCACCGTCTTGCAGGCGATCATCGAAGGCTTGTCGCTGACAGCACGTGCCTTGCGGAGGGCACGGGCAACCGCGTCGGGATCGTGGCCGTCGACCGCCAGTACGTGCCAGCCGGCCGCGGCGAAGCGTTTCCTGTGGTCTTCCGAGGTCGATAGCGCGGTCGAACCGTCGATCGAGATGCCGTTGTCGTCGAACAGCACGATCAGGCGACCGAGGCCGAGATGGCCGGCCAGCGTGACCGCTTCCTGGCCGACACCCTCCATCAGGCAGCCGTCGCCGGCGACGACATAGGTGTAGTGGTCGACGATGTCGCGGCCGAAGCGTTCGGCGAGCAGGCGTTCGGCCAACGCAAAGCCGACGGCATTGGCGATGCCCTGCCCGAGCGGGCCGGTGGTGGTCTCGATGCCGGCAGCATGGCCATACTCGGGATGCCCCGCGGTGCGGCTGCCGAGCTGACGGAAGCGCTTCAGCTCGTCGAGCGTCATGTCGGCGTAGCCGGTGAGATGCAGCAGCGAATACAGCAGCATCGAGCCGTGGCCGGCCGACAGGATGAAGCGATCGCGGTCGGGCCAATGGGGCTCCGAGGCATCGAATTTCAGGAATTTGCTGAACAGGACGGTGGCGACATCGGCCATGCCCATGGGCATGCCGGGATGACCGGAGTCCGCCTGCTGCACGGCGTCCATGGCCAGAGCCCTGATGGCGTTCGCCATGTCGCGGCGGGCGGCGGTTTGTTCGGTCATTTCGTGCGAGCGCCTTATGGCTTTTCGAGGCGGCGCGCAATGTGCCGACCGCGTCTTGGAGCGTCAATGCGCAAAACCGCCGCCGAGGGCAACATCTAGGGCGTCGGGACGCTCCACAGCGCCAAGATGTTGACCATTCACCGCCCGCCAACCTATCCTTCATCAATGGAGCAGGTGCGGGCGGCAGATGACAGACCACCCTCCGGCGGCGGAGGGGTGTCCAAGGCGGCGAGCGCCAAGAGCCGCGTGGATAGTGCGCTCAGTCGCCTGGAGTCGATGGTCGATGAGCGCCTGCAGGCCGAGGCGGTGCGGGCCGATGAACTGGCCAAGCGCCTGACCAGGCTCGAGCGCCAGCATGATGAGCTGAAGAAGGTGGCAGTGGAGGTCGAAGGCCGGTTGGAACGGGCGATGGAGTACATCCGCTCGCTTCTCGCGGCGGATCAGAAGTGACGGCGGCAATCTCGGGCCAGATGACGTAGGCCCACGAAAGAGTCCTCGCTGCGCGCCCGCCGCCCGACTAGAGTTCGAGTTCCCCCTCGACGCCCGCAAGGGCGCAATAAAAGGAGTAGCGGACAATGCCGCAGGTCTCGATTCAGATCGCCAATCGCGTCTATGAGCTCGCCTGTGGCGAAGGCGAGGAGCAGCGGGTTCAGGAACTCGCCGCCTATGTCGACGAGAAAGTCGCCGAGTTGCGGCGCCAGCTTCCTGGTGCTCCGGAAGTAAAGCTGTTGGTCTTTGCCGCCTTGATCCTCGCCGACGAAAGTCGGGAGGCGCGGGGTATCGCCAAGGCGGCCGAAAGTGCGCGCGCGACCGCCACCGACAGCGCCGAGACCTTGGCCACTGCACTCGAGGAACTGATCACCTCGCGCGTCGACAAGATGAGCAAGAAGGTCAGCGGAGCCGCCTGAGACGGCCGGCGGAGTGCATTGCGATGGCCGGCGCCAGCGCCTAGATTGGTGCGGGGCGGATTTCTGCGCGGTGCGAGGTTCGCTTAAAAGCCCCGGGGCCAATAAAGATCTCCTGGGAGCTGTCCCTGGCCTCGACCGTGGTCTTGGCCACACGGCGCCCACCTGCTTTTGCAGGCCTTGGAGGTTTTTACGACCACGGCCCATCGTGGAGCCGCCCCACTTTTGCTCCCGCCCGGGACCATCGCCGTGACCGACGACAAGCGCACGTTGCGCAGCGCCATGCTGGCCTGGCGCAGTTCGCTCTCGCCGGACGAGCGCCGGTCGGCGGCCGCTGCGTTGTGCGCCGTCTGGCGGCACGAGCAACCCTTCGCTTTGCCCGCCACGGTGTCGGGCTTTTGGCCGATCAAGGACGAGATCGACATCCGACCGCTGATGATCGAATTGGTCAACGCCGGCTGCCAGCTGGCGTTGCCCGTCGTGCAAGGCCGCGGCCTGCCGCTCGTGTTTCGAGCGTGGCGGCCGGGCGATGGCCTCGAGGCGGGCGTGTTCGGCACGCTGCAGCCCCACGCGCGGCGCGAGGTCGTGGAACCCGATGCGCTGATCGTGCCGTTGTTGGCCTGCGATCGAGAGGGCTGGCGCCTCGGCTTCGGTGGCGGTTTCTATGATCGCACGCTCGCCGGCCTCAGGCGGCGACGGTCGGTGACGGCGGTCGGTGTCGGCTTCGACGCGCAATATGTCGACGAGGTGCCGCATGGCCCGGATGACCAGCGGCTCGATTGGCTGTTGACCGATCAGCGCGCTTGCGCCTTTGTCTAGGCATGAGAGTCTTGTTCTGCGGCGATATCGTCGGGCGCACCGGCCGCGATGCGGTGATCAAGGAAGTGCCGCGCCTGCGCCGCGAGCTGGGCCTGGATTTCGTGGCGGTGAATGGCGAAAACGCCGCGGCGGGTTTCGGCATAACGGCCAAGATCTGCGCCGAGTTGCATTCCGCCGGCGTCGATT
>VGCQ01000338.1 GCA_016870055.1 Alphaproteobacteria bacterium
GTTTCGTACCTGCTCGTCCATCGGCTGGCCTATGTCGACATCTTCGGTTCCGTGATCGGCGTCAAATCGGTCGCGCCAGAGCAGGGTGATCTCCGCCAATGGGGCGATGCCCTGGCGCATGTTTTCCAGCCGAGAATCCTGTTTCCCAACAAACCACCATTGTCGGATACCGAGGTCTTCGTCCGGCTGGCCCGCGGAGATACGGCCGAGCAGATGCGGGCGGCGACGTCGATCAGCGTCGGCTATCTGGCCGAGAACTATGCCGATCTCGGCTTTCCGGGAATGTTGCTGGGCGTCTTTGCCATCGGGGCCGTCTTGGGCCTGATATGTCGATACTTTGCCACGAGGGCGTTGCCCTGGGTGGTCAGCCAAGGCCTGATCGTTGCCTTCCTGTACGCTGTTGCCGGCAATGGTGTGGAGGTATCGCTGCCCAAGCTCCTGGGTGCGGGCGTCATGATCTCCGTGGTGTACGCCGTGCTGGGGCCAAGTTCGCCTTGCCGATCGGCCTGCGCTGGCTCGACGAACGGGCGGCAGTGGCCCGTCGCCAAGAAGTTCTGCGTCGACAGGCCCGGACGGCACCGAAGGCGAGCTATCGAGGCGGCAGCCCGTAGACTGGCGGTCGTCATCAGGGGGTAGTCTGGAGGGGGGTTAGCCTGAGGCCCTCGAGCGCGACGGTCGCTTCAGTGTGGCGCTGGTCGCCGGGCCGGCCGCTCGGAACTCGCTCTGTCCGACGTCGATAGGGAAGCGCTGGTGCGCCTCGAACCGTCGTTGAAACCGACGGCTTCTGGTGAGGTGGATGCTCAGGCGTTTGCGTCTGACCGGCCGCCTAGGCGGCCCTGCTGGGATCCTGACCCGACTGCAGTGCAGCAAAAGATTGTTGCAGTGTGACCGCCAAGTAACACCGGGCAACCATTCCTTTGTCGGCGCGGCTGGGCATCGCCAAGCCGTTGCCTCGGATTGCATGTCTAGTCACAATAGTTGGACGCGCTGGCCGATCCGCGAGGGGTCAGAGGCCAAGGCGCGCCCGACGCCACGTTGAGGGGAGATCGCTATGTTGAAAAAGTTGCTCGGTCTGGCTGCTGCCGCGTACCTGCTCGGTGCGTGCGCTTCCGAACCGCCTCCGCCACCGCCGCCACCGCCGCCGCCGCCGCCGCAATCCTTCATGGTGTTCTTCGACTGGGATAGCGCCAAGCTGTCCGATGCTTCGATGAACGTCCTCGAGCGTGCCCGCGACGCGTTCAGGGCCAAGCAGGGCTCGCGCGTTACGGCGACCGGCCACACCGACACCAGCGGCACCGAAGCCTACAACATGGCTCTGTCGCTGCGCCGCGCCAATGCCGTGAAGGATGCGCTGGTGCGCTTGGGCGTGCCCGCCACGGCGATCACCACTGTCGGCCGCGGCGAAGCCGGCCTGCTGGTGCAGACCGGCGACGGCGTGCGCGAGCCGCAGAACCGTCGCGTCGAGATCGCGATCCAGGCGACCGCAGCGCCGACCAAAGACCAGGCCTACTGCGCGGCGCTCGCCCGCAGGTGGCGCGAGTTGGTTCGCGACTCGGCGGCGCAGGGCCCCGGCCCGCAGGCAATCGCCAAGTGCGACGCCGGCGACTACGCCGCCGGCATCCCGGTGCTCGAGAAGCTGCTGACCGACGCCAAGGTCGTGCTGCCGCCGCGGACCTGATCCGACCATCCGGCGCAAGCCGGCTGAAGAGACGGCCTCCGAAAGGAGGCCGTCTTTTTTTGTCTCGGGTGCCAGCCGCGCGGCATCATTGTGGTAGCAATGGCATCGTCATGAAGAGCTGGGCCCGCCGACGGCGGGAGATCGAGGTCAGCCGCTGTTGGCATGGTCGTACCGGCGGTCGTTCGCGCTGGCGCAAGCGGCCATACGATGTGCTGCTGGCGGTTCTCGACAAAGCGATACGGGCCACCCCGCTGTTTGCCCGCGGCTATCGCAATGCCCTCGATCTGCGGCGGGTCGAGTTCGACCTTGTCCCAGCTGGCCTGCCGCCATCGTTCGACGGCTATCGCATCCTGCATGTCAGCGACCCCCATCTCGACTATCTGCCCGATCTTGTCGGCGTGCTGCGGAAACTGGTCGAGGGCCTCGACGTCGACATGCTTGCCGTGACTGGCGACATACGCGGCGATCGGCGCCAGCCGGCCGAGCATCCGACGGCGCTGTTGGTCGAGGCCCTGGCCGGCGTGAAGGTGCGCGGTCCGCGACTGGCGGTGCTTGGCAATCACGATCCCGTCGAGATGGTCGACGCGCTCGAGGCTGTCGGCATCGACGTCCTGGTCAATCGATCGCTGGTGCTGCAGAGGGGTGTCGATCGGCTGCGCGTGACCGGCCTCGACGACGTGCACAGCTTCTACACCGAAGCGGCGCAAGCGGCTTTGGCCGACCACGACGGCGAGTTCCGGATCGCGCTGGTGCATTCCGCCGAGGTCGCCGACGATGCCGACCGGGCAGGCTACGCGCTCTATCTGTGCGGCCACACCCATGGCGGCCAGATCTGCCTGCCAGGGGGCCGGCCCATCATCACGCATCTCACGCGCTGCCGACATGCCGCCAGCGGCCTGTGGCGACAGGGTCGCATGGTCGGCTACACCAGCCGCGGCGTCGGCGTGTCCGAGTTGCCCCTGCGGTGCAACACGCGCGGCGAAGTCGCCGTCATCACCTTGCGTCGTGCCGAACGGCTGTAGCCGATAGGTGCCGCGATCCACAATCAGCGATGGCTCGGCCGAGCGACGGCATGGTGATCTCGAAAGACGGTTTCGATGGCGCTGCCGCACAGGATTGAGCTGTCGACCTCCCCCTCACCGACGCGAAGAAGAATGGCGGCAACGGGATCGCCGGTGTTGCGGATCACAGCCGTTGCCCGGCCCGCCTGCTTTCGCGCGGATGCTAGAGGATGCCAGCGGGCTCCAAGAACCTCGTCAACATCATGCTGGGCACGTTGGGCAGCATGGCGGTGGTGAGCTGTTGGGGCGGCAGCTCCTCGGGCTCGGCGCAGAAGGCCAACCTCATGGAGGCGCTGGCGCGGCGGGGGCGTGAAGTGACTTCTCCAAACGCATCGGATAAGCAGATCGCATGGCATTTGATGAGGCAGTGCGGTCGACGGCCGAGAAGTGGCGCGAGGTGCCGGGCGGCACCGACATGCAACCGCGCCAATTCTCAGACCGACTGGCGCAGTCGTCTGACGCCGAGCTGTCTCGCTGGTGGGAAGATCAGTACAGCTGTGCCGCCTCGCTCCGTGGCTGGTATTGGCGGCTCTACGGCGAACTCTTGCGCGGCAAACGTGTGGTCGAGATCGGCTCGGGCCTTGGTTTCGACGCGGTGCATCTCGCATTGCAGGGGGCGTCGGTTACCTGCTGCGACATCGCAGCATCCAACCTCGAAGTCATCCGCCGTATCGCGCGCCTTCGCGGCTTGTCCATCGAGACGCTGCACATCGACAACGTTCGATCCCTCGATGGCTTGCCACGAGATTTCGATGCCGTTTGGGCAATCGGTTCTATCCATCACATACCGTTCGAGGCGGCGCGCGAGGAAAGTCTCGCACTCGTCGAGCATCTAAAGCCGGGTGGCCGGTGGATCGAACTTTCCTATCCGCGCGAGCGCTGGGTGCGGGAAGGTTCGCCGCCGTTCGGCAAGTGGGGCCGGATGACCGACGGCGAGCGTACGCCGTGGGTGGAGTGGTACGATGTGGAAAAGCTGAAATTGCGGCTCCACCCCTGGCGATTGCAGTCGATCCTGGAGCATCGGCTCGAGTCGGACACCTTCATCTGGATGGACTGCCAAGTGCTGGGCCGCGAGGTCGAGACACCGATCGTGCGCCGAACCGTGCCGGCGCCATCCGGAACCCTGGTCGCTCCGGGGCCGCTCTGGAACTACGCCTGGTCGACGCCGCTTGACCCCTCACCAGCGGAAGGCGCGGTGATGGTGGAGATCGAGTGCTTCATCGACAGTGGATCGGTGGGCTTTGTCCTCTGGCTCGAAGACGGCAACCGGTTCTTGTCGCGCGAGGTCATTGCGGAAGCTCGCACCGGCAACCAGGTGCTTCATCTGACGGCGGACATGTATCACCCCGATACACGGCTGCTTACGCGGAGCGCGACGGCGCTGGGTGCCAGCAGGTATCGTATCGCCTCAATCAACGTGCGGCCGGCATTGTAGAATGCTCGTCATCGGCAACCCTCGGCCCTTGGCATGTCGATCGCTGCCTTGGATGCTTGGCGGACTCGGCGGGCTTAGAAAGGCGATGCGACCGTTGTCGCGCGCGGTGACCTCGAGCGATGGCATGCGCGGACGCAACAGCGGCCGCCGTCGCCGGTCATCGAGCCGCGTGAACGTGGCGCGAACATCTGCCCACTGGTTTGCCCACCATTTTTCGAGCGGAGACGAGGTTTTTCGCGGTGTTTGGTGGGCGCCGGCCCGACTTGTCCACACGCTCGGCCGCGTATGGCCACATCACTAAAACGCTGGCCCGATTGAAACGGATCGGCCTGTGCGATGGTGCTGCCGGACAGGATTGAACTGTCGACCTCTCCCTTACCAAGGGAGTGCTCTACCACTGAGCTACGGCAGCGCCAGGAAGCCTGAGCGGGGCGGGGTATGCCATAGCGTCGGGGCGGGTTCAACCGCTGCCGCCCGCCGAAACGACCGAGCCGCGGCGGCTTGCTGCCAAATGCCGCCGTGGCTTACGCTTCGGCGGAATTGAGCCGGGCTCGTTCGGTTGGCAGCGACCGGATGGCGACCGCCTGAGCTGGAGGCACGTGATGGACTGGCGCCCGATTTCAGCCGATTCGCACATCACCGAACCGCCCAACTGCTATCGCGACCACATCGATCCGACCTGGCGGGAAAAGGCGCCGCACGTCGTCTACAAGGAAGGCATGGGCGACATTTATGTCGTCGACGGCATGAAGACGCCGGTGCCGATGGGCCTGATCGCGGCGGCCGGCGTGCCGCCGCAGGATCTGCGTATCGGCGGCGCCAAGTTCGAAGACCTGCATCGCAGTGGATGGGACCCCAAGGAACGATTGGCCGACCAGGACAAGGACGGCGTGGCCGCCGAGGTCATTTATCCGACGGTCGGCATGTTGATCTGCAACCATCCCGACCTCGACTACAAGAAGGCCTGCTTCGACGCCTACAATCGCTGGCTACAGAGCTATGTCTCGCATGCCCCCGGGCGCCTGGTTGGGCTCGGCCAGACCTGCATCCGGACCATCGAGGAAGGCATCGAGGACCTCGAGCGCATTAAGGCGATGGGTTTTCGCGGCGTCATGATG
>VGCQ01000339.1 GCA_016870055.1 Alphaproteobacteria bacterium
TTCCTGCAAACCCTGCAGCGCGAGGAGCGCCTGCAGATCAATCGACGCGACCCCTATCTCACGACCCACCCCCTCACGCCGGAACGAATCCGCGCCTTCGAGGAAGCGGCGGCGCGTTCGCCCTACGCCAACACGCCCGACACGCCGCAATTCCTCATGATGCACCACCGCATGGTTGCCAAGCTGATGGGCTTCATCACCCCTGACACGGCGTTGCAGCGTTTCAGCGAGGCCGACCGCTCGGTGCCTGCGCGCTACGCCCGTGCCATCGCCTGGTATCGCAAGGGCGCACTGGGATCGGCCTTGCTCACCATCGACGGGCTGATCAAGGAAGCGCCGAACGACCCCTACTTCCACGAAGTTCGCGGCCAGATGCTGTACGAGAACGGCCGCGCTGCCGAGGCCGTTTCGTCCTACCGGCGGGCCGTGCAGCTGCTGCCGAGTTCGGGCCTGCTCAAGATCGATTTCGCGCGCGCCCTGCTCGACACCAACAACCCCGACAACGACCGCGAAGCGGTGCGCAACCTCGAGCAGGCCGCGCACCAGGAGGCCGGCAGCTTCGAGCTGTGGCGGCTGATGGCAGCCGGCTATTCCAAGCTCAACAATCCCGGCATGACGTCGCTCGCCCGCGCCGAGATGGCGCTGCTGCGCGGCCAGCGCGGCGAGGCGGCGTCACATGCCGATACGGCCTCGCGCCAGCTTCAATCCGGCACTCCCGCCTGGCAGCGCGCGCAGGACATCCGGGCCTACATCAATACACGGCCGGCCTCGGGCCGCCGCTAGTTCTGGAGATCGGCATCATGCGTTGGGCTCTTTTCACGGTGTGCGGCGGCCTGATCGTCGTCGGCATGCTCGCTGCCGCGGCCACGACCTCTCCCGCTCGGCTGACCGCGGCATCGACGATGCCCGGCGACAAGGCGGGTCTCGGCAACAACATACGGCAGTATCTGCTCGCCAACCCCGAAGTGCTGGTCGAGGCGATGCAGGAACTGGAGCGCCGGCAGGACAGTCAGCGCGATGCCGTTGCTCAGAAGGGCGTCCTCGAGAACCAGGCCGCACTCTATCGCGACCCCGACAGCCCGACCGCCGGCAATCCCAACGGCGATGTGGTGATCGTCGAGTTCAACGACTACCAATGCCCGTACTGCAAGCGCGCCCATCAGGCGACGAAGTCGGTGGTCGGCGCCGACGGCAAGGTCAAGATCATCTACAAGGACCTGCCCATTCTGGGCGACGCTTCCAAGACCGCGGCACTCGCCGCGCTCGCCGCCGTCAAGCAGGGCAAGCATCTGGCGATGCACAACGCAATGATGGAGTTCGCCGGCCGGCTCGACCGCGACAAGATCCTCGAGATCGCGGTTGGCGTCGGTCTCGATCGCGCGCAGCTCGAGAAGGACATGGAAGATCCCAAGCTGCAGCAGATCATCGACCGCAACATGATGCTGGCCAGCGCCCTCGGCGTCCGCGGCACGCCAGCTTTCGTGATCGGCAAGCAGTTCGTGCCCGGCGCCATCGACGCCGCCACGCTGAAGCAGCTCATTGCGGAAGCCCGCAAGAATCAGAGCTGATCCGCGTTACTTCGACAGCGTCGCCGTGAGCCCGAGCACACTGACCAGATCGGCGCCCGGGCTCGTCAAATACTCCAGCCGGTCGAAGCCGACCGGCTGCTCCGGCTTGGCATCGATGGTGAGCGTGCCGCCCTGCTCGACGAAACGCGCCACGGTGTCCAGAAGCTGCGTCATCGCTTGCGAGATCAACACGCCCGTCGGTTGGTAGCGGCGGACCTCGCGCGCCAGGTTGGCGCGGACCGCCGTGAGCGGCTGGCCTGTCGTCGTGGCCATCGCCCGCAATCCGCGTTCCAGCAGGCTCTTGTCGGCCAGCACCAGCCGCGCCGCGGCGAGCCCGATGCCGGAGCTGAAAACTCCGACCATGTCTCCGTCGTCCAGCGCCTGCCAATAGTCGGCATCGGCACCGACCATGCGAACGGACAGATCGATCTCGCCCAAGCCCGGACCGACCAGGGCGCAGCGCTGCACGACGACCTCGCCCTTGGCCCGGTCTTCGCTGCCGCTGCAATCGAAATCGGCCTTGATCTCCTTCAACCCCATCGACTGCAGGGCAAGGCGCAGCGCCAACCCTTCGAGGCCGCGCAGCGGCGGCGCCAGAACGAAACCCTCGACGCGGGCGCGTGACCGCAGCAGCTTGTCGCCTTCCTGAACAGCCGCGAAATCGATGCCGGCCAGCGAGATGCCATAGCGCTTGAGCAACTCGCCGCCAAAGCCGGTGATGATGAAATTGTCGAGGTGGACACGGCCGACCGGAGCGCCGGGAAACCAGACCTCCGACGACAACGCGGCCAGCACGCGACCGATGTCGAGGCCAGCGACCTTGATGTCCGCCAGGCTCACGAGCCCCGGTTGGCCGTTTCGGGCCATGACCGTCAAGCCGTCGAGGGTCATCGAGGCGATGCGGCCATGTTCGTAGCGCTCGACAACGATCGAGGCGATGTCGTCGCGACGGTTGTCCTGGGAGAAGGTGAAGACGGTGCTGCGCTGCTCGAGGCGGCCGACCGACAGCGCGGCCAAGACGCGCGCCGCAAGCATCCTTGCGCGATCGGGCCCCTCGGCCTCGCCGTCGTACCGAGAGAGGTCGAGACGATCGACGAGGAGCGCATCGAGACCAAGGCGACTGCCGCCCACCGGATCGACCACCTGCACGTTTTCGAGCTCGATCCGATCGGCGGACAACGGGTCGCCCCAGCGAAAACCCGCTAGCGGGGTCCGCCCGCGCAGCAATTCGGCAAGCGGCCAGGCGAGTCCCGACGCCTCCAAGCGGCCGATGCTGATCTCCGCGGCCGCCACCGTCCTGAGGTTCGAAAGCTTGAGGCGTCGGCCGAACAGCCCGACCTCGACGGCGTCCACTTTGACCGCGCCGCGGCGTTCGATCTCGCGCTTGATCTCGAGGGCAGCGTGGCGCTCGACGGCCGGAACGGCGGCGAGGACTGCCGCGACAACGACGACGCCGACGATGATCGCCGCGAGGCTTTTCCTCACGGCTCAGCGTCCGGCTGCTTGGCCGGCTGGGCGGCGTCGAAGGCCGGATGCTTCATGCAGTTGGCATAGATGCGCTGGATGGTCGGATATCGCGCCATGTCGACCTTGAAGCGTGCCGCATTGAAGATCTGCGGCACCAGGCAGAGGTCGGCCATGGTCGGCCGGTCGCCGTGGCTGAACGCGCCGGTCTTGGGGTCGCCAGCGACCGTGGCTTCGTAGCCGTCGAACCCGGTCTCGATCCAATGGCGCGACCAGGCAAAGGTGCCTTCCTCGGTCTGGTCGAACTTGTCGCGCAGATAGCTCAAGACCCGCAGATTCTGGATGGGATGGATGTCGGCGGCGCAGATCAGCGCCAGCGCCCGCACGCGCGCCCGTCCGACCGGGTCCTTGGGCAACAGCGGCGGTTCGGGGTGGGTCTCCTCGAGGTACTCCAGGATCGCGAGCGACTGGGTCAGCACCTCGCCCGAGTCGAGCACCATGGCGGGCACGAGTTTCTGCGGGTTGAGCGCCGCGTAGTCCGGCGTCGACTGCTCGCCTTTGCGCAGATGGCGGGAAGCGTGCTCGACGCCAATGCCCTTGAGGTTGAGCGCGATGCGGACGCGGAACGCCGCCGACGAGCGAAAATAGCCAATGAGCTTCATGACCGCCTCCGCCGCTACTCTAGCACGGCTTACGTCGGCGGCGTGTAGCGCGTCACCTTCTGGTCGATCGCTCCAAAAATCGACTGGCCGGCGCGATCGAACATCTCGATGCGGATGCGATCGCCGAACCGCATGAACGGCGTCACCGCCTTGCCGCTGTCGATCGTCTCGCGCACGCGTCGCTCGGCGATGCAGGAGCAGCCCGCCGCAGGATCGCGATTGGCGACGGTTCCCGAACCGACGATCGTGCCGGCCTCGAGATGACGCGTCCGGGCGGCATGGGCGATCAGCTGGCCGAAGTCGAACGTCAGGTCGGTCGCAGCGTCGGAATGGCCGAACTCCTTGCCGTTCAGCGTCGAAATCAGCGGCAGGTCGAGCTTGGCGCCATCCCAGGCATCGGCCAGCTCGTCGGGCGTGACGGCGACCGGCGCGAACGCCGTGGCTGGCTTGCCGTGGAAGAAACCGAATCCCTTGGCGAGCTCGGTGACGATGACGTTGCGCAGCGAGACATCGTTCAGGATCGTGACCAGCTTGATATGGCGGCGTGCCGCCTCGGGCGTCACGCCCATCGGCACGTCGTCGACGATCACGCCGATCTCGCCCTCGAAATCGATGCCGTGCGCCTCGTCGATCGCCTCGATGTCGTCGGTCGGCCCGACGAAGGAGTCCGAGCCGCCCTGGTACATCAGGGGATCGGTCCAGAAGCTCGGCGGCATCTCGACGCCGCGCGCCTTGCGCACCAGCTCGACATGGACGACGTAGGCCGAGCCGTCGGCCCATTGGAAGGCGCGCGGCAGCGGCGGCGCCAGCGCCCTGGTGTCGAGGTCGAAGGCGCCCGCTGCTGTGCCGGCGGCGAGTTGTCGGGCGAGCGCAGCGAGCCTGGGCTCGGCGGCCGTCCAGTCGTCGAGCGCCCTCTGCAGCGTCGGCGCTACGCCGGCTGCGCGCACCGCGCGCTTCACCGCCCGGTCGACCACGATCAGCGTGCCGTCGCGGCCGCCTTCCTTCAACGAGGCCAGTTTCATGTCGCGTCTTCCTACTCCGCCGCCTGCTTGACCTCGGCTGGCCGCCAGCTGCCGACATAGCCGTCGAACTCCACGCCGGCCGGCATGTCGGCGATCTCGATCGCGTCGCGGGTGTCGATCATGACCGCGACCTCGTCGGTCTCGGTCTTGCCGCCCTTGGTCGCGGCGTGGAAGGCCTTGGGGTGCGGGCCGTGGGTGAAGCCCGACGGATGCACCGTCATCATGCCGGGATGGATGTTGTCGCGGCTGAAGAAGCTGCCCTTGTGGTAGAAGATGATCTCCTCGAAATCGTCGTTGTTGTGGAAGAACGGCAGGCGCAGCGCCTCCGGATCGCTTTCCAACGGCCGCGGCACGAAAGTGCAGACCACGAACCGGCCGGTCACGAAGGTCGAATGCGCCGACGGCGGCAGGTGGAAACGATGGCTCATCAGTGGCCGAAGATCGCGCCAGTTGATGCGCACCACGCTCAGGTCGCCGTGCCAGCCGACGGCATCCAGCGGATTGAAGGGATAGGTCACGGTCGACAGCTGATTGCGGCGCTTCACCGAGACCGTCCAAGTGCGC
>VGCQ01000340.1 GCA_016870055.1 Alphaproteobacteria bacterium
ACCTCCGGCAGTATCCGGAGTGGGCGGCGCAGGTCCATTTCTGGACGACCTTCATCGGCGTCAACCTGACCTTCTTCCCGATGCACTTCAGCGGCCTTGCCGGCATGCCGCGTCACTACGTCGATTACCCCGACGCGATGTGGCACTGGAACTACATTTCCTCGCTCGGCGCCTTCCTTTCGTTCGGCTCGACGATCTTCTGGCTGATCTTCGTGGTGGCCGCCGGCATGCTCTACGGCAAGAAGGTCGGCGCTAACTACTGGGGCGACGGCGCTACGACGCTGGAATGGACGGTGCCGTCACCGCCGCCGTTCCATACCTTCGAGGAGCTGCCGCACATCTCCGCGGCGACGCACCACTGATCCAGGAGCGGAGGCGCCCCGACGAGGCGCCTCTGTCTTGATGGCATGAGCGACACGACACAGATCCTGACCCGGGCATTCGACGAGGCGCCAGCGGCGCGCGTGCGCGACTACCTCGATCTGTTGAAGCCGCGCGTCATGTCGTTGGTCGTGTTCACCGGATTGGTCGGTGTGGCGATCGCGCCGGGCCATCTGCATCCGTTCACCGCCGGCCTTGCCGTGCTGGCGATTGCCCTGGGCTCCGGCGCCGCCGGCGCCATCAACATGTGGTACGAGCGCGATCTCGACGCTCTGATGACGCGCACGGCAAACCGGCCGCTGCCGGCCGGTCGGGTGGCGCCCGACGATGCGTTGGGTCTCGGCGTGCTGTTGTCGATCTTCTCGGTCCTGCTGATGGCGGTGTCGACCAACTTCACGGCCGCCGCCCTGCTCGCCGCCGCCATCCTGTTCTACGTCTTCGTCTACACGATATGGCTGAAGCGCCGCACACCGCAGAACATCGTGATCGGTGGCGCCGCCGGCGCTTTTCCGCCGATGATCGGCTGGGCCGCCGTCAGCGGCGACATCTCGACGGTCGGGCTTGTGCTGTTCGGGCTGATCTTCCTGTGGACGCCGCCGCACTTCTGGGCGCTGGCGCTGTATCGCAGTGACGACTATCGGCGGGCCGGTGTGCCGATGCTGCCGGTGGTGGCCGGGCCGCGCGAGACCAAGCGCCAGATGCTGATCTATACGCTGCTGCTGGCGCCGGTGGCGCTCGCGCCGACTCTCCTGGGTGCCGTCGGCTGGTTTTACGGCGCTGTCGCGGTGGCGTTGAGCCTTGCCTTTGTCGGCCACGCGGTCGCGGTATGGCGTGCGCCCGACGATGAAGAGGGCCATGCGCCGGCCCGCCGCATGTTCCGCTTCTCGCTGCTCTACCTCGCGGTCCTGTTCGCCGCACTGCCGCTCGATCATCTTGCGGCCCGGATGCTGGCCGGATGAGCGCCGCGATGGCTGAGGACCGCCGCCCCGGCGACACCGACATGCACCGCCGCCAGCGCGGCAAGAATCTGTTTGTCGCGGGCTTCCTGTTGGTGATGGTGATCGTCTTCTTCATCCTCAGCATCGTGCGCATGGGGCCGCAGGGATGAGCGCTGCGAGCAAGAATGCGCGCCTGGCGTGGCGACTGGTCGGGGTGGTCGGCGGCATGCTGGCGTTGGCCTATGCCGCGGTGCCGCTCTACGACCTGTTCTGCCGCACCACCGGCTTCGGCGGCACGCCGCTGGTCGCCCAGCCAGGCGAGCGCCCGGTGCTCGACCGCACGGTCAACGTGCGCTTCGATGCCAATGTCGACATCAACCTGCCGTGGCGATTCCAGCCGCTGGAGCGTGAAGTCAAGGTGCGGCTGGGCGAGGAGCGGCTCGCCTACTACCGCGTGACCAACGTCTCGCAGCGCCCGATCGTCGGCACTTCGACCTACAATGTGACGCCGGAGCCGGCCGGCCCGTGGTTCAACAAGCTGCAATGCTTCTGCTTCACCGAGCAGTTGCTGCTGCCCGGGCAGTCGGTCGACATGCCCGTGATGTTCTTCGTCGATCCCGAGATGGACAAGGATCGGCGCTACGACAACGTCCGCACCGTTACGCTGTCCTACACCTTCTTCGAGGCGAAGACGGAACGGGCGAAGACCTTGCTGGGCGGCGTTGCCGCCGCCACGAATGGAAAGGGTGGATGATCATGGCCGACGGCACTCCCAAGCATCCCTATCATCTGGTCGATCCGAGCCCATGGCCGGCGGTCGGCGCCCTCGGCGCGCTGATGCTGGCACTGGGTGCGGCGCTCGGCATGCATCCCGACATGCTGGGCTCGGGGATCGGCAACCTCGTCAAGCGCGTCGAGTGGTGGATCATCGCCCCCGGACTGCTGCTGATCTTCGCTGTCATGTTCTGGTGGTGGAGCGACGTCATCGTCGAGTCGCGCAAGTACCATACGGCTGTGGTCCAGCTCGGCCTGCGCTACGGCATGATCCTGTTCATCGCTTCCGAAGTGCTGTTCTTCGCCGCCTTCTTCTGGGCGTTCTTCGATGCGGCGCTCTATCCCAACTCACCGGAAATGCCGGTGCGCACCGAGGCGGTGGGCGGCATCTGGCCGCCCAAGGGCATCAGCATCATCGCGCCGTTCGACCTGCCCTTCATGAACACGCTGATCCTGCTGCTGTCGGGCACCACGGTGACCTGGGCGCACCATGCCATCCTCGAGGGCAACCAGCGCGACGCCGTGCGCGGCCTGACCTTGACCGTGATCCTGGGCATCTGCTTCACCGGCATCCAGGCCTACGAGTACATCCACGCGCCTTTCAGCTTCCGGGAGAACATCTATTCCTCGACGTTCTTCATGGCGACCGGCTTCCACGGCTTCCACGTCCTGGTCGGCACGACCTTCCTGGTCGTCTGCCTGTTCCGCGCCATGAAGGGTCACTTCAAGCCCAACCAGCATTTCGGCTTCGAGGCCGCCGCCTGGTACTGGCATTTCGTCGACGTCGTGTGGCTGTTCCTGTTCTTCTGCATCTATTGGTGGGGAGCTGGGAACGCGCCGGTCGCGCTGCACTGAAGCTGCGCGCCGGACCGTGCTTGCAACCGCCGGGCGATGCCCGGCGGTTCGCCTTTGGGAGACCGTGGTGACCGAGTGGCCGTCGCCGGTCGCCAATGCCCCGAGCGGCGTCTGCACCGCATCATCATGATGCTCGTCTTCCGGGTGGAATTCCGCTACGAGCCGCCATGTTCGACGGCGTTGGACGAGTAGGGGAATGACGATGATCCGATTGCGGCCCGCCTTCTGGCCAACGCTCGTCTCGCTGCCGATCTTCGTGGTGGCGCTGGGACTCGGCGTCTGGCAGATCGAGCGCCGCGAATGGAAGCGCGACATCCTGCAGCGCATCGAGACCAACCAGGCGGCCGCGCCGATCACCCTCGATGCGCTGCTGCAGGGTGATCCGCTGCGCCACGAATATGGTCGCGTGAAGATCGCTGGCACCCTGCTGAACGACAAGGAATTCTATCTCGCCTCGCGCAACCTCAAGAACAAGGTCGGCCTGCAGGTGGTGACGCCGCTGCGCACCGACGACGGACGAATCCTGCTGTTCAACCGCGGCTGGGTGCCCCAGGAAGCTAAAGACGCGCAGCGGCGCGCCCAGGGCCAGGTCGCCGGTGTCGTCGATCTCGTGGGCATCGTGCGGCGCAATCAAGAGCGACGCCAGTTTGCTCCAGAGAACGTGCCCGACCGCAACGTCTGGTTCCATGTCGACGTGCCGTTGATGCGCCGCATGGCCGGCGGCGCGCCCGATGCCAAGCTCGATGCCTTCTTCTTGGATGCCGATGCCGCGCCCAATCCCGGCGGCCTGCCGATCGGCGGTCAGACCCGATTGAACATCCCCAACGATCATCTGCAGTACGCCATCACCTGGTTCCTGATCGCGCTGGCGTTGGCGGGGGTGTACTTGGCCTATCACTGGCAGAACGGGCGCCTGACCGTTGCCGGTCGCACCAAGGCCGTGTGATGGCGATGGCCGTCGACGGACCTTACGCCGAGCTCGAACGTCGCTTCGCGCGTCTGAGCGCCGTGCAGCGCGCCAGTGCGATCCTCAACTGGGATCGTTCGACGATGATGCCGGATGGCGCGAGCGAGGATCGAGCCGATCAGCTTGCGACCCTGGGCGTGATCGCCCACGACCTCCTGGTGGCCCCCGACATGGCCGAGCTGTTGGCGCGGGCCGAGCAAGGCGCGCCCACGCTCGACCCGTGGCAGGCCGCCAACCTGCGCGAGATGCGGCGTGCCTGGGTCCACGAAAGCGCGTTGCCTGCCGATCTTGTCGAGGCACGCACGCGGGCCACCGCGGCCTGCGAGATGGCCTGGCGCGAGGCCAGGAAGGCCGCCGACTTCAAAGCGCTGCTGCCGTCGCTCTCGGAGGTGCTGACCATCATGCGGCGTGTCGGCGAGGCCAAGGCTGCCGCGCTTGGAACCTCGCTCTACGATGCGCTGCTCGACGAGTTCGAACCGGGTGGCCGATCGGCTCGCATCGACGAGCTGTTCGCCGAGTTGCGCGCCTTCCTGCCCGATCTCTTGGGGCGGGTGATGGAGCATCAGGCGCGCGCCGGTTCACCGCTGCCGCTCGACGGGCCGTTCCCGATCGAGCAACAGCGCCGGCTGAGCGAGGAATTGATCCGTGTCATCGGCTTCGACTTTTCTCATGGCCGACTCGACATCTCGGCGCATCCCTTCACCGGCGGCACCGCCGACGACGTGCGCATCACCACGCGATACGACGAGGCCGACTTCGCCCGCGCTCTGATGGGCACTTTGCACGAGACCGGCCATGGCCTGTACGAAGCCGGACTGCCGCGTCAGTGGCGGCGCCAGCCGGTCGGCAATGCGCGCGGCATGGTGCTGCATGAAAGCCAGTCGCTGTTGATGGAAATGCAGGCGTGCCGCAGCGACGCGTTCGTCGCCTTCGTCACGCCACGCCTGCGCGCGGCCTTCGGCAAGGATGGACCGGCGTGGACGGCCGACAACATCCACCGCCTGTACACCCGTGTGGCGCCCGGTTTCATCCGCGTCGACGCCGACGAAGCGACCTATCCGCTGCACATCATGCTGCGCTATCGGCTGGAGCAGGCGATGCTGGCGGGCGACCTGCCGCTCGCCGATCTGCCGGGCGCCTGGAACGAGGGCATGCGCGAGCTTTTGGGCATCGTGCCGCCCGACGCTGCGCTGGGCTGCCTGCAGGACATTCATTGGCCGGACGGTGGCTGGGGCTATTTTCCGACCTACACAATGGGGGCGCTGGCGGCGGCTCAGCTCTTTGCCGCCGCCTGCCGCACCGAACCAGGCCTGCTGGCTGCCATTGGGCGCGGCGACTTCAAGCCGCTGCTG
>VGCQ01000341.1 GCA_016870055.1 Alphaproteobacteria bacterium
ATCCCGGCTTCCGCCGCGCCATCGACGACTTCCTGAAGCGCGAGCGGCCGGCCGTCGAGCAGGAGATCGAGGAGCTGATGCAGTACTCGCCGTTCCGCAAAGGCGACGAGTAGAGCGGCTGTCAGCCCTTGCCGACCATCAGCATGCCCAGGAAGAAGACGACGAAGAACAGCAGCGGCTCGGTGGCGCCGAGCGGCGCGTGCCAGCCCGACTTGTCGACGATGATCAAGCCGACCCAGAACACCGCGGTCGCGAGCACCGCGGCGCGCAACGCGACCCAAATCGGCCGCAGGAACTTCACTCGGCCAGCACGGGCTCTTGCGTGGCCGGCGGCAGAGCGTCGCGTTCGGGCGGCCGGAAGGTGAAGACCAGCTCGGCCGCCGCCCCCTCGCCCTTGGCATCGACCTGAACCGTGCCGCCACCACCGGCCAGCTTGCCGAACAGAACCTCCTCGGCCAGCGGCTTCTTCAGGTGCTCCTGGATGATGCGGGCCAGCGGACGGGCGCCAAACAGCCGGTCATAGCCCTTCTCCGCCAGCCAGCGGCGCGCCGCTTCCGACAGCTCGATGAACACCTTGCGGTCGGCCAGCTGCGCCTCGAGCTCGGCCACGAACTTGTCCACCACCTTGCCCATGCTCTCGGGGCCGAGGTTGGCGAACTTGATGACCGCATCGAGACGGTTGCGGAATTCCGGCTGGAACAGCCGGTTGATCGCGTCGTCGTCCTCGTCGTGGCGTGCCTCGCGGCCGAAGCCCAGCGCCGGCTTGGCGATGTCGGCGGCGCCGGCATTGGTCGTCATGCACAGGATGACGTTGCGGAAGTCGACCGACCGGCCGTTGTGGTCGGTCAGCTTGCCGTAGTCCATGACCTGCAGGAGCACATTGAACACGTCGGGATGCGCCTTCTCGATCTCGTCGAACAGGATCACGCAATGCGGATGCTGATTGACCTGATCGGTCAGCAGGCCGCCCTGGTCGAAGCCGACATAGCCCGGCGGCGCGCCGATCAGGCGCGAGACCGAGTGGCGCTCCATGTATTCGGACATGTCGAAGCGGATCAGCTCGAGCCCGAGCAGCCGGGCGAGCTGGCGCGTCACCTCGGTCTTGCCGACGCCGGTCGGCCCCGCCAGCAGATACGAGCCGATCGGCTTCTCCGGCGAGCGCAGGCCCGCGCGCGCCAGCTTGATGGCGGCGGCCAGCTGGTCGATCGCCTTGTCCTGGCCGAACACCACGGTCTTGAGGTCGCGGTCGATGTTGCGCAGCATCTCGGTGTCGTCCTTGGACACGCTCTTGGGCGGGATGCGGGCGATCTTGGCGACGATCTCCTCGATGTCGGGCACGTCGATGGTCGACTTGCGCTGATCCTGCGGCCGCAGCATCTGCGCGGCGCCGACCTCGTCGATCACGTCGATCGACTTGTCGGGCAGCTTGCGGTCGTGGATGTAGCGGGCCGACAGCTCGACCGACGCCTTGATGGCATCGTCGGTGTAGGTGACGTGGTGGTGCTTCTCATAGACCGGCTTCAGGCCCTGCATGATCTGCACGGCGTCGGCGATCGTCGGCTCCGGCACGTCGATCTTCTGGAAGCGGCGGACCAGCGCGCGGTCCTTCTCGAAGTAATTGCGATACTCCTTGTAGGTCGTCGAGCCGATGCAGCGCAGCTCGCCCGACTGCAGCGACGGCTTGAGCAGGTTCGAGGCGTCCATCGAGCCGCCCGACGTGGCGCCGGCGCCGATGATGGTGTGGATCTCGTCGATGAACAGCACCGAGTTGGGCTTCTTCTTCAGCTCGGCGAGCACCGCCTTCAACCGCTCCTCGAAGTCGCCGCGATAGCGCGTGCCGGCCAGCAGCGCGCCCATGTCGAGGGCGTAGATCACGGCTTCCTTCAGGACCTCGGGCACCTCGCCCTCGACGATCTTGCGGGCCAGGCCCTCGGCGATCGCCGTCTTGCCGACGCCGGGCTCGCCGACATAGAGCGGGTTGTTCTTGGTTCGCCGGCACAGCACCTGGATGGTGCGCTCGACCTCGTGGTCACGGCCGATCAGCGGATCGACCCGGCCTTCGCGAGCCTTCTGGTTGAGATCCACGCAATAGGCGCCGAGCGCCTCGTTGCCCTGCTTGACCGCGGCCTCGCCGCCGTTTTCGTCGTCGGCGCCGCTGACGCGGCGGCTCCGCGCGCGGCCGGGAACCTTGGCCTTGCCGTGGCTGATATAGTCGACCGCATCGAGGCGGGTCATGCCCTGGTTCTCGAGGAACGATACGGCATGACTGTCGCGCTCGGAGAACAGCGCCACCAGCACGTTGGCGCCGGTCACCTCCTTGCGGCCGGACGACTGCACGTGGACGGCGGCGCGCTGGACGACGCGCTGGAAGCCCGCGGTCGGCAGTGGCTCGCTCGGCGTCTGGGTGACGATCCCCTTCAGCCGATTGTCGACGAATGCTTCGAGGTCGTGGCGCAGGCGATCGATATCGACGCCGCACGCCTTGAGCACGGGCACCGCATCGTCGTCCTCGGTCATGGCCAGCAGCAGGTGCTCCAGGGTGGCATATTCGTGTCGCCGCTCGCCGGCGAGCCCGAACGCCCGGTGGAGGGATCTCTCGAGGTTCTTGGACAACATGGACATCGAACTACCTCGACTGGAAAAACGAACTACTCGCTACGCCGTTCACTCCTTCTCCAACGTACACTGGAGAGGATGCTGGTTCTTGCGCGCGTAATCCACCGTCTGCGTCACCTTGGTCTCGGCGATCTCGTAAGTGTAGACGCCGCACACCCCGACGCCCTTCTGATGGACGTGGAGCATGATCTTGGTCGCCTCTTCGCGGTTCTTCTGAAAGATGTGCTGAAGGACGTCGACGACGAACTCCATCGGCGTGTAGTCGTCGTTCAGCATCAGAACCTTGTACATCGACGGCTTCTTGGTCTTGGCGCGGGTCAGCGTCAGCGCACCGCTGCGGCCCTCGCCATCGCCTTCGCCACCGTCACGGCGCGGCGGTTGCGCCGGCGGGCCGCCCGGCGGTTCCTTGGGCCCACCCAGCCGGCTGCCGTCCAATCGCCATTCGCATGCGTCGTGCAGGCAAACCATCGTGCGGTTCACAATCCCCAATAAGCCTCACCTGCTGAATTATATAGGCAGCCCGGCCATTTCCGCTACCTCGGTCGCAATCCATCCTTACCCACCGTCAGGGTCCACTGGTTGGCTTTCATGTGATTGACCGGCGCATTGGGATCACGACGCAATTCGGCAGGCACGAGCTTGCGCGGCGGATTGACCGGCACCAGCACCGTGTCCCATGCAAAGAGTTG
This sequence comes from Alphaproteobacteria bacterium, assembly GCA_016870055.1. Taxonomy (GTDB): domain Bacteria; phylum Pseudomonadota; class Alphaproteobacteria; order Reyranellales; family Reyranellaceae; genus Reyranella. The sequence goes on from VGCQ01000341.1 coordinate 3,306, forward strand.
CTGCGCGAATTTCACGTTCACAAAGCCGTCGGTCGGATGGTGGTAGGCCTGAAATCCCCAAACGCCGTCGCGACACGATGCGACCGTCCACCAGAAGTCGACATCGGGCAGGCGCAGGCCGTCGCGCGGCGGACCGAAGGCGGCGCTTGCCTGCAGCAAGTTCAACAGTTCGCGAGTTTCCTCCGGTTTCAGGATGCGCTCGCCGCGCCGCATGCTCCAGGGCTTCAGCACATCACCGCCATCGCGGATCAACAGGTTGGAAACGACGCCTTGGTCGGCCAGGACGCCCACGGTCATTCCTGCAGTCCCGTCCGGCTGGAGGAAAATCTCATAGGTCCTGACCTGTTCGGTGTAGATCGCATTGTAGACGAGACGCAGCCGGTTGCGGCCGTCCTTGCCGCAGTTCGAGCGGATGTCGTCGCCGGCGACATAGCTGAACCAGTTGAAGCTGCGGACGATCGGCGGATCGACAGTGCGGTCCGGCCGCTGTGCCGACGCCGCCGTGGCCACCAGCAGGACCGCACCCAGAGCAGCGGCAAACGATTTCATGCAGGTCCTCCTCGACACCGACGCGAGCTTCCCTGGCAAGTGGGGCACCACGGCGGCAGCGTCGGCGTTGCATATTCCTCCAGTTTTCAGTATTATAGAGGAAGTACCCGTAAGTATTTGTGCGGGAACAAAAATTAAGACTAGAGCGTAATGGCGTAATCGCGATGACATTCCCCCTTTGTCGTGGCGCGGCCAGCGTGGCGTGGCTCGCGGTCGGTTTCTTTATTTTTGGCGCTGTCCTGCCTTCGGTTGCGGCGGCCCAATCGGCGTCGCTCAAGCATGCCGCGCCCTCCAGCAAGGCAAAGAGCAAGCCTGCTGCCCGTCCGGCAGCGGCGTGGGTCGGCAATCCCGCGGTCAGCGGCAAGGACGCCTATCTAATCCTCGACGCCACCAGCGGGCGCGAGCTTTCTTCCGAGCAGCCGGACGAGCTGCGTTATCCGGCCTCGCTCACCAAGCTGATGACGATCTACCTGACGTTCTCGGCGCTCGATTCGGGGCGCCTGTCGTTGGGCGACGCGCTACCTGTTTCGATCAACGCCTTGAACGCGCCGCCGACCAAGATGGGCCTGCCGCCTGGCGGTACGATCAATGTCCGTGACGCCGCCATGGCCTTGATCACTCGTTCGGCCAACGACGCCGCCGTCGTGCTCGCCGAGGCTCTGGGCGGCGACGAGGCGGCCTTCGCCCGAATGATGACCAGCAAGGCCCGTCAGCTCGGCATGTCATCGACCGTATTTCGCAACGCCTCGGGATTGCCCGATCGCGAGCAGGTGACGACGGCGCGCGACATGGCGCGGCTCGCTTTCGCGCTGTTGCGCGATTTCCCGCACTACTATCCGATCTTCTCCGTTCAGAGCTATCCCTATCGCGGCCGAGTCCTCGAGAACCACAACCGCATGCTCGGCAGCTACGAAGGCGCCGACGGTCTGAAGACCGGCTACACCAACGCCTCCGGCTTCAACCTGGTGATGTCGGCGATGCGCGACAATCGGCGGCTGATCGGCGTCGTCATGGGCGGCAACAGCGCAGGCCAGCGCGACCGCCTGATGGCCTTGCTGTTGGATCAAGGCTTCGCCAGCGCCCAGACCATGCGCCTGTCGTCGTGGACCTCGATCCGCAAGCCCGCCTCGGCGCGCTACACGGCGGCAAATTTCGACCCTGGCCTGGTCCTGCCTGAATCGACGCCCCGGCTCGCCGCCGCCAAGCTGGAGGTGCCGCCCGCACCACCACCAGCCGCCAACCAACGCGTCGCCGGCCCGGCCGTTCCGCCGCCGGCCGAAAACAATGTCGCGCCAACCAGTGGCCTGGCCATCGGCAGTTGGGTGATCCAGGTCGGCTCGTTCAACGATTCTCAGGCCGCCCAGCTTGCCTTGGAGCGGGCCTCTTCGGCTCTGGGCGACATG
>VGCQ01000342.1 GCA_016870055.1 Alphaproteobacteria bacterium
CGGCCGCCCGTCAATGCCTTCACACGCGAGATGGTCGACGAGACTCACGACGCAATCGCTCGCATCGTCGCCGACTCCGAGACGCGGGTGCTGGTGCTGGCGAGCGCTGTCGCGGGCTATTTCAGCACCGGCGCCGATCTCAACGTCTTCAAGGGCATGTCGGCCGACGGCATGCGGCAGTGGGCCAACCGCTGCCACGACATCGTGCGCCTGCTGCGCGGCTCGCCCAAGCCGCTGCTCGCCGCCATCAACGGCACGGCGGTCGGCGGCGGGCTCGAGATGGCGTTGCACTGCGATCTGCGCTTTGCCGCCTCGGACGCGCGCTTGGGCCAACCCGAGATCAAGATCGGCTTCATTCCGCCCATCGCCACGACCCAAGCGTTGGCCCGCCTGATCGGCCGGCCGCGCGCCATCCGCTACCTCTACGATGGCGGCTTGGTGCCGGCGGCCGAGGCCCTGGCATGGAGCTTGGTCGACGAGCTGGTCGAGCCGGCCAAGCTGCGCGACCGCGTGCAGACCTATGGTGAGGAGCTGGCGGCCAAGTCGCCGGCGGCGCTCGCCGCCGTCCGCCGGACCGTGACCCTGGGTGGCGGCATGAGCTTCGAGGATGGCATGCGCTACGAGCTCGAGAGCGTCGTCGCCCTTGCCGGCACGCCCGACTTCGCCGAGGGCGTTGACGCTTTTCTCGCCAAGCGACCGCCCAACTGGCGCGCCAAGTAGGGAGACCGCATGACCTCGCTCGTCGCCGTCAATTCTCTCGACATCCAGATCGTGGTCGACAACGTCACCGATTCGCTGTCCTCGGTGCCCTCCTTCATCGAGACCGAGATGGCCGGCCTCGGCCGTCGCCGTGGCGGCGCCTGGGTGCTGGGTGGCGGCTGCCTATGCTGCGCCGCGCATGGTCTCTCCTGCCTGTTGACGCTGCGATGCGGCAGCGCAACGCACAGCATATTGTTCGACACCGGGCCGGAGGATCGCGTGTTCGAGCAGAACGTCTCGCGACTCGGGCTCGACCTCGGTCCGGTCGAGGCCATGGTGCTGAGCCACGGCCATTGGGATCATGCCGGCGCCATGCTGCGCGCCCTGCAGATCGTGCGCGACCGCAACGGCGGCCGGCCGGTGCCCTGCTACGTCCATCCCGACATGTTCCGCTGCCGCGCCGCCAAACTGCCCGACGGCACGTTTCGGCCGATGGAAGACGTGCCATCGGTGGCGGCCCTCGAAGCGCAAGGCGGCACGGTCGTCTGCACGCGCGAGCCGGAGCTTGTTGCCGGCGACACCGTCTTCGTGAGCGGCGAAATCCCGCGCCGCACGCCGTTCGAAACCGGCCTGCCCGGCCAGCACCGCCGCACGCTGGATGGAACGGGCTGGGAACCGGACGAGCTTTTGATCGACGAGCGGTTCATCGCCGTCCATGTGCGCGGCAAGGGGTTGGTCGTGCTGACGGCCTGCAGCCATGCCGGCGTGATCAACGTCTTGCACCATGCCCGCGACTGCTTCCCGGGCGTGAGGCTCCATGCCGTGCTGGGCGGCCTGCACCTCTCGGGCACCAATGAGCGCGTCATCCCTCAGACGGTGGCGGCGCTGAAGGACTTCGACCTCGATATCGTCGCCGCCGGCCACTGCACCGGGTGGCGCGCCATAGCGGCGCTGGCCCATCAGTTCGGCGATGGCAAACTGACGCCGCTGGCCGTCGGCAAGCGCCTACGCTTCGGTTGACGTACTGGCCGCGCGCGCCTTGCGCTCGTCCGCCCGCTGCCGACGCTCGCGACCCAGCTGCAGCAGTCGTTCGCGCTCGGCCGGATCGACGCGGCCGTAGCGCCCGCGCCAGGCCGGATCGTCCCACGAAACCGGCGCCACGACCGTCATGCGCGGCCGCTCGGCCGTCGCCAAGGTATCCAACGCCAGCTCGACCACAGCCCGCTGAATGTCACGCCGCCACGGCGGCCCGACGGGATTGCCGAGGGGGATGTCGGTGAAGACGAAGCGCGGCACGCCGCAATACTCGACGATGTCACGACCCGAGCCGATCACGACAGTCGGCAGGCCATTGGCTTCGAGGTGTCGGGCGACCAGACTCACGGTCTGGTGACAGACGGGTCAAAGCGCACAGAGGATCGCCGCATCCGCACCGTCGTCGCGCAGCCGCGCCAGCACCTGGGGGGCGTCCTCGGCAAGCGTCTTGCGATGGCTGTACTCGGTCGGCACACCGTGGAAGTGAGACGCCAAGCCGCCGAGTCGGCCCTCGCGCGCCAGCGCCGTCATCGTCTCGATGGGCAGGAAGCTCTCGCGATCGCGCGTGTGTGTCGAGTCCTTGTCCCAGGCGAGATTGTCGGTGAACAGCGACTGCGGCGGCGGCGCGACCGACCCCGACCAGACGTGCCGCGTGCCGCTGGCATCGTGGTTCGACCGGTCGAGCGGGCTTGCCGTCGTCACCAGCCCGATCCGCGTCGCGCCGAGCGGCTTGGCCAGGCGGGTGAACGGTACGTCGGCGAAGGTCGCCCAGACGTAGTCCTGCTCATACCCCAGCGCGCGATAGTACCGGCGCGTGCGCTCCATGTAGGGGACGGGTCGGTCGACATCGATCGTAGTCAAGGCGGCACTCCGAAGATCGACGATCGTACGCTGCCAATGGCGGGTCCCGTCAACCGCCGAAGCCGTGCGATCCGGGCATGAGTGACGCCCGCCGTTGCCTTGGCGATAATGGCCGATGGCCTCGCTCGACCCCATGGTCATCGGCTTTCTCGTCGCCCTCGGCGTCGGGTTGCTGGTCGGCATCGACCGCGAGCGTCGCAAGGGCGAGGGTCCGACGCGGCGGTCGGCCGGCCTGCGCACCTTCACCGTTGTCTCCCTGCTGGGGGCGGTCGCCATGACGGTCGGCGGCGAGCTGCTGTTGGCGGTCGCAGGTCTTGGCGTCGTCGTTTTCGCCGGGCTCTCCTATTGGCGCGCCCGCGGCGACGACCCCGGCCTCACCACCGAGACGGCGTTGGTGCTGACGACGCTTTTGGGCGGGCTTGCGATGCGCGAGCCCGCCATTGCCGCCGGCCTCGGTGTCATCGTGGCAGCGCTGCTCGCCGCGCGCACCACCCTGCATCGCTTCGTGCGGTCGGTGCTGACGGCCGAGGAGCTGCGCGATCTTTTGATCTTCGCCGGCGCCACGCTGGTCGTGCTGCCGCTGCTGCCGAACAAGCCGATCGGCCCCTATGACGCCCTGAACCTGCGGACGGTATGGCTGGTCATCGTCCTGGTGATGGCGGTGGGTGCACTGGGCTACATCGCGGTGCGCCTCGTCGGTCCGCGCTACGGTCTACCACTGGCGGGCCTCGCCTCGGGCTTCGTCTCCAGTAGCGCCACCATCGGCGCCATGGGCAGCCGCGCCGCGCGGGAGACGGAGCTGCTGAGGCCCGCCGTCGCGGGTGCCGTGCTGTCCTCGGTCGCCACCGTCGTCCAGCTCGCCATCCTGCTCGCCGCAACCAGCCCCGCGGCGCTGCGGACGCTGTGGCCTGCCCTGGCCTTGTCCGGCGCTGCGGCGGCAATCTACGGTGGCATCTTCACCCTGCGGGCGATCGAGCGGCCGATCTCGGGCGCCGATGTCGAGGGCCATGCCTTCAGCCTCACCGCCGCTCTATCCTTTGCCGCCATCCTCGCGGTCGTCCTGCTGGCGGCGGCGGCGGCGCAGGATTGGCTGGGCGAGGCCGGTGTGCTGCTGGCCGCCGGCCTGGCGGGATTCGCCGACGCCCATTCGGCCGCCGTCTCCGCGGCGTCGCTGGTTGCCGACGGCCGCCTGCAGCCGGCGCAGTCGACCGTCCCGATCCTGACTGCCCTCACGACCAACACCCTCACCAAGACGATCTTCGCCGTGACCGCCGGCGGTCGCGTTTTCGCCGCCTATGTCGTGCCTGGGCTGCTTCTGATCGCGGCGGCCGCCTGGATCGGCGCTTTTCTCGTCGGCGCCATCCGGCTCTGAGGGCAAGAGACAGTCGAAAAATGCATGACCTAATTCTGCTCCCCGGCTTCATGTGCGACCACGACCTATGGGCCGACATGGCACCCGAGCTCGAAGCGATGGGTCGCCTGCACTATGGCAATGTCTACGAGGACGCCACGCTTGAAGGGATGGCACGACGCGTGCTCGATTCTTCGCCGCCGCGCTTCGTGGCGGTGGGCTTCTCGATGGGCGGGTTCGTCGCCCGCGTGCTCGCCCTGATGGCACCTGAGCGCGTGACGGGCGTGGCCTTTGTCGCGTCGTCGGCTCGTGGCTACACAGCGGAGGAGATCGAGCGGCGCAAGGCGGGGCATCAGCCAGGCAACCGGCCGCCGCGGGCCAGCGGCGTCGATGTCTCGGCGTTGGGCCTCCATCCCGACCGCGAGAGCGATCCGGTGCTGCTTGAACGCCTGCGCGGCATGCAGCGGCGGCTGGGTCGTGAGGTGCGGGCGCGACAAGCGGCGCTGGTGCGACACGACGGCTATGCCGATCTCGAGCGCATCGCCTGCCCCACGCTGGTCGTGGCCTGCCGCCAGGACCGTCTGCGCCGCTTCGACGAGACCGAGCGCATGGCCCGCCACCTGCCCAATGCGCGGTTCGCCGTCATCGAGGATTGCGGTCACATGGCGCCGCTCGAGCGGCCACGGGAACTTGCCGCGTTGCTTGGCGACTGGATCAGGCGTTCCGGCCTGTAGAGCGCCGTCGCAGACGGCGCGACAGCCACGCCGCGCCGCCGAACGCGACGACCACGGCGAAAGCCGCCGCCGCCGGCAGCCAGAGGTCGACGAAGGAGATGATTCTGGCACGGATGGGATTGCCCGGGTCGTAGACCACGCTCACACGATCGCCGGGTGCGAAGCCGCGGTCGCTGCCGGCCCGGCCATGGAACTCGATATCGCGGCCGGTCCGATCGGTGAAGCGTATGACGGGCGCATAGGACGTGCGCTGGACGTCGCGTCGGTAGACGCTGCCGTCGGCGCGCGTCACTTCCTCCTGCTCTGTGCGCCGAGTCTCGTGCACCTCCGCGACCCGGCCTTCGGTGCGGGCGCCTTCGAGGTAGAGCCCGGCGGCATCCCAAAGGGCGACGGCCCCGAGCAAAGCTGCCACGATCGCGATCGCGGCGAACGCGTTCTCGCCCAGCACGGCAAGGTCGACCCCGTAAGCCAAGCCCCAGGCGATGCCGCCGAAGATCAGCCAGAAACCGGCGAACAACGCGAGGGCGATCGGCCCAAACCACAGTCGCGCGAAGCTGTCGAT
>VGCQ01000343.1 GCA_016870055.1 Alphaproteobacteria bacterium
CGTTCCAGCCGCGCATCCGGAAATCGGCGTTCTTCAACGCGGCTCGGCGCCATGGCTGCCAGCACTTCACTGTCTACAACCGGACCTACACGTCACTCGGCTTCGACGACCCGGTCGCCGAGTACTGGCACCTCATCAACCATGTTGCGCTATGGCCCGCCGCCGGCGAGCGACAGGTCGAGATCACCGGACCCGACGCTGCGCGCTTCGTCCAGCTCCTGACCCCGCGCAATCTCGACCGCTGCGCGGTGGGTCAGGGCAAGTACGTGCTGATCACGTCGCCCGATGGCGGCGTGCTCAACGATCCCGTCCTGCTGCGGCTAGGCCAGAATCACTTCTGGCTGTCGATCGCCGACAGCGAGATCCTGCTGTGGGCGCGCGGCGTGGCCGTGTTCGCAGGGATGAACGTGATGATCCGCGATCCGAGCGTGACCGTGATTCAGGTCCAGGGGCCGAAGTCGATCGAGGTTATGGCGGACCTGTTCGGACCCAAGATCCGCGACCTGCGCTACTACTGGATCACCGACGGCGGGCTCGGCGATATCCCGCTGACGATCTCGCGCACGGGCTGGAGCAGCGAGTGGGGCTACGAGCTTTTCCTGCGCGATTTCGACCGTGGCGATGAGCTGTTCGACCGCCTGCTTGAGGCCGGCAAACCCTACGACATGCGCCCAGGCTCGACATCGCAGATCCGGCGCGTCGAGGGCGCCCTGCTGTCGCTGGGCGCCGACATGACCAGCGACGACAACCCTTACGAACTGGGACTGGACCGTCTGATCGACCTCGACCAGCCGGCCGAGTTCATCGGTAAGGCCGCGCTCGCCCGCATCAAGGCCAAGGGCGTCAAACGTAAGCTGATCGGGCTCAGAATCGAAGGGGATAAAGTGCCACCCAACATCGAGCACTGGCCGCTCATGATCGGCGATCGGCGCGTCGGGCGGCTCAGCAGCCTCGCCTTCTCGCCGCGCCTCGGTTGCAATATCGCCTTGGGCATGACCGCGATCGAGTACGCTGCCACCGGCACACGTCACATTGTCGAATCGCCCTACGGCGAACGGGAAGCCACGGTGGCGGACCTTCCCTTCGTGCCCCGGCGGCAGACTGGATAGTCGGAGCTGTTCCGTGGCGCGACGCTCGTCGGCCGCGACACGGACATAGCTGTCGCGCGGCGATGACCGTGCGCAGGATCTGGGCCGTGCCGCCTCTGATCGTGAACATGCGGGCGTCCCGGGCGATGCGCTCGAGCAGTTCGTTACGCGAATAGCCGCGTGCGCCAAAGATCTGCAGCGCGTCGTTGCTTATCTTGATCGCCGTCTCCGAGGCGAAGACCTTGGCCTTGGCGGCCTCGGTCGGCTCGGAGAATGGGTTGGCGCGCGCCGCCGCGCGGTGGATCAGCATCCGGGCCGCATCGCTCAGCGTGCTCATGTCCGCAAGCATCCACTGGATGCCCTGGAACTCGGCGATCGGGCGGCCGAACTGCTCACGCCGGCCGGCATAGTCGAGTGCCAGCCGATAGGCCCCGTCGGCAAGCCCGAGGGCCACGGTGGCCGCGCCGACCCGCTGGGCGTTGTAGACGTTCATGAGATCGGCGAAGCCGTGGCGAAACCCACCGGGTGGCAGCACGACCCGGTCGAGCGCGATCTCCATATCCTGGAACAGAATCCCGTTCTCGGGAATGCCGCGCAGACCCACGGCCAGCTCGCGCTGGCCGATGACGAGCCCTTTCGTCTCGTCACGCACGGCGATGAACCCGCCGATGCCCTGTTCCGCACCATGCTCGTCGAAGACACGGGCGAACACCAGGTGCAGGCGCGAGACACCACCCCCGGTGATCCAGTGCTTCCGGCCATTGAGCAGGTAGCGATCGCCGCGCTTGTCGGCGCGGGTCGTCATCTCATTGGCCGCGCTGCCGGCGTCGGGCTCAGTGATACAGATGGCGGGCTTGTCACCCGCCAGGACCAAGTCCGCCGCCAGCCGCCGCTGCGACTCGGTGCCGTAGATCATGATGGCGGAGACGGCGCCCATGTTGGCCTCGACGACGATCCGGGCCGTGACGCCGCACGCCTGAGTCATCTCGTCGATGACCAGAACCGCGTCGAGAAACGACCGGCCTTGGCCGCCGTAAGCGCGTGGAATGGTCATGCCCATGAAGCCTGCCTCGGTCAGGGCCCTTACGTTGTCCCAGGGATACGCCTCGGTGCGGTCGACCTGGGCCGCGTTGGCGGCGACGGGACCCCGCGCCAAGTCGCGGGCGCGGGCCTGCAATTCCTGCTGGTCGGGGGTCAGGGCAAAATCCGTGACGGGCCTCCTGGGCGCGGGAGCGAACGAACGATCGCGCGCAACCGGTCGGCACACGCCGGTGGATCGACGCGTAACGGTACCAAATAGCATATTGGTCTAGCTTGCTCACTGGCGCTACCATATGTCGGCGTTAGGGGGAGCCCAGAATCATGGCCATCGCCTGTCTCGACGATCCATCGACCGGCACACGTTGGGGCGCCGAGCTGCGCCGTCTGCGGCCCGACCTGGACTATCGCATATGGCCCGACATCGGCGATCCGCGCGATGTCTCGGTGGCCCTGCTGTGGGACCAGATCAACCTGCTGCCCAGCCTGCCCTGCCTGCGCGCGGCGGTCGTGACCGGGGCAGGTGTGGATCATGTGTTTCGCTCCGAGACCCCCGTGCCGGAGGGCGTCACGCTGATCCGCCTGGCCGACCCTTCGATCACAAGCCAAATGATCGAATGGGTGACGCTCGCGGTGCTCACTCACACGCGCCGTTGGGACGACTATCGCGACCTTCAGCGCCAGGGCCGCTACGAGGAGCTGGAAACGCGGGTGCCAGCGGAAACCACCGTCGGCGTGCTCGGCCTGGGCGAGCTCGGGCGGGCCGTGGCGGTCACGCTGGCCGCCATCGGCTACGGCGTTCAAGGCTGGAGCCGCGGCGCTCGGACGGTCGATGGCTTGGTGTGCCGGCACGGGCCCGACGGATTGGACACCCTGCTGCGTGACGCAGACATCGTCATCTGCCTGCTTCCCCTGACACCTGAGACTGAAGGGCTGATCGACGCAGGCTTCCTCGCACGCATGAAGCCGGGCGCCCACCTGATCAACGCGGCGCGAGGCGGCCACGTGGTGGAAGCGGATATTCTCGCCGCGCTTGGGACCGGACGCCTCGCGGGCGCGACCCTTGACGTCCAGCGTGATGAGCCCATGGCGCCGGGCCATCCCTTCTGGACCCACCCGAAGGTGTCGATCACGCCGCACATCGCCACGATCACCCACCCGCGTTTCTGTGCCGCCCAGGTGATCGAGACGTACCGCAGGGTCGAGGCAGGCCTGCCCCTGCACAACGTCATCGACCGGACCCGGCGCTATTGATGACAAGTCCGGGCATCACCGTGGTCGGCGCCGGGATCGTCGGCGTCTGCTGCGCCCGGTTCCTACAGCGGATAGGGTTCGACGTTACGCTGATCGACCGCCTGGAGCCGGGCGCGGCGACGTCATTCGGCAACCTGGGCATGATCTGTGCGCGCGAACTGTCCTTGCCCATGCCGTCGATGCGGCTGGTCAGGGCCGTTCCGCGCATGCTGCTGGATCCAGACGGGCCGCTGGTCATCCGTTGGCGCCACCTGCCGCAGCTGGCGCCCTGGCTCGTGCATTTCGTCTGCTCCGCGGGTGCGTCGACGCGCCGGCGCAACGCTCGGTCGCTATCGTCGCTCCTGGGGCGCAGCTTAGAGGCCTACCGGACGATCCTGGAGGGCAGCGGGGCCGCGCCGCTGGTCCGGCACGAAGGCTCGCTCATCGTCTACGAGACCGATGCCGCGTTCGCCGCCGGCGCTGCCGACCGCGCCTGGCTGCGCGACCTCGGCGCCAGCATCGAAGAGGTCGGCCCCGGCGACATCCGCGACTTGGAACCGGCCTTAGCGCCGGTCTTTTGCCACGGCGTGCTGACGCGTGACTGCGCCCACACGACCAACCCCGGCCGCCTGACGCGCGAGCTGGCCCAGGACGTCCTCCACGCCGGCGGCCGTGTCGTGCGTGCCGAGGTTCGCGGTGCGGCCATCGCGGACGGCACTGTCCGCCTAACCACGGACCATGGGCCGTTGGTGTCGGAGCGGCTGGTCGTCGCGGCCGGGGCATGGTCGGCGCCGATCGCCGCGGGGTTGGGCTTCCGTGTGCCGTTGCAGGCGGAGCGCGGCTATCACACCCGCGCGGTCGGGGTGACGACCGGTCTGCGCCGCCCCATCACCCACGGCGAGACCAACCTGGGTCTGACCCAGATGGATGACGGACTACGCATCGGCGGTACCGTCGAACTCGCCGGCCTCAATGCCCCGCCGCGCCCGGGACGCGCCCGGATGGTCTACCGGCTGGGACGTCGGCTGCTGGCCGACCCCGACTGGGACCGCAGTGCCGATCTTGTCGACTGGATGGGCCACCGTCCGTCGCTGCCCGACCACCTGCCGGTCATCGGCCCGTCGCCCCGTCACCGCAATGTCTGGTTCGCCTTCGGCCATCAGCATATCGGCTTGAGCCTGGCCGCCGTGACGGGACAAGTCGTCGCCGACCTGGTCGCCGACCGGGACCCGGGGATAGACGTGGGCCCCTACCGCGTCGACCGCTTCGGCCTATGAGTCGCGATCCACGCTTCGATGTGTTCGAACCGGTCAGGATCGGACCCAATACTCGACGGACTACGTGGACGAAGAAGTCCAGGCCGAGGCCGAGGGCGCCGGCATGTGGGCGGGGACCTTCGTGGCGCCGTGGGACTACCGCGCCGGTGCGGGCAGTGCGTCCGAGCCCGCTGCAAGCGACGGGTGCGTCATCAAGGGCAACATTTCGTCGTCGGGCGAGCGCATCTACCACGTCCCCGGCGGGCAGTATTATGATCGCACCATCATCGACGAGGCCGCGGGCGAGCGGTGGTTCTGCACCGAGGCCGAGGCGGTTGCGGCGGGGTGGCGGAAGGCGAAGCGGTAGACACGACAAGCCATCCAGCCTCGTCATTTCGTGTCATTCTTCGCTGGGCATCATCGGGTAGTGACCAGCCCCCGAGGACGGAAGCACTCCTCAAGTTAGTTTAGAACCTGCCCGTCGGCCAAGACCGTCGGGATCGCGGCCGTCGAAGCGCTCTTCCACGCGGCTTGCGAGACGGCCGCGATCACGGCCTCGGGCGCCGGCGGCCGGTATCCCAGCGATGAGTGTGGCCGGACGGCGTTGTAATGGCGCCGCCA
>VGCQ01000344.1 GCA_016870055.1 Alphaproteobacteria bacterium
CTTCACCAGTCGAGACGACGCGCGCCGCGATCGCCCGCATCGAGGCGTTCAATCCCCAGCTCAATGCCTTCCAGCATTTGGACCCCGACGGCGCCTTGCGCGCCGCCCGCGCCTCCGAGAAGCGCTGGAAGAAGGGCGGCAAGCGGCTCTCCGCCATCGACGGAGTGCCGATCACCATCAAGGACATGGTGCTGACCAAGGGCATGCCGACACGCATGGGCAGCCTCGCCACCGATCCCGACGGGCCGTGGACCGTCGATGCGCCGGTGGCGCAGCGCTTGCGCGAGGCGGGCACGGTGCTGCTCGGCAAGACGACCTCGCCGGAATACGGTTGGAAGGGCGTCACCGATTCGGCTTTGTTCGGCACCACGCACAATCCGTGGAAGCTCGACCGCACGCCAGGCGGTTCATCCGGCGGCGGCGCGGCGGCTGAAGCGGTCGGCATGGGCAGTCTCGCCGTCGGCACCGACGGTGCCGGCTCGGTCCGTATCCCCTGTGGCTTCAGCGGCCTGTTTGGACTGAAGCCGACCCAGGCGCGCGTGCCGCTGTGGCCGACCTCGGCGCAAGGCACGCTGTCGCACATCGGGCCGATGACGCGCACGGTGCGCGATGCGGCGATGATGATGAACGTCATGGCACGGCCCGATTCGCGCGATCCCTACGGCCGGCCCGATGACGAGGAGGACTATCTCAAGGGCTTCGACAAGGGCGTGAAAGGCTTGCGCATTGCCTACTCACCCAATCTGGGCTTCGTCGAGAAGGAGAAGATCGACCGCGACGTTGCTCAGGCGGTCGAGAATGCCGTGAAGGTGTTCCGCACGCTGGGCGCCAGGGTGGTCGAGGACTCGCCCGACCTGATGGGGCTCGATCCGCGGCGCATCCTGAATGCGCACTGGCAGTCCAACGTCGCCATCCTGGTCAAAGGCTTCAGCCCGGAGAAGCGCGCCCTGATGGATCCGGGGCTGCTCAAGGCTGCCGAGCACGGCGCCAATCTCGGCCAGGAGGCGGTGGTGGCGGCGATCCACCAACGCCAGCAGGTCGCCACGCTCATGAACATCTTCATGGCGAAGTACGATCTGCTGCTGACGCCGACCCTGCCGTTGACGGCCTTCGCCGTGAACCAGAATGCAGCCTGGGGCGGCGATGGCATCGATATCGGCTGGACGCCGTTCACCCTGACCTTCAACCTCACCCGCCAGCCGGCCGCCACCATCCCCTGCGGGTTGGACCGCGAGGGTCTGCCGATCGGCCTGCAGATCGTCTCGGGCCACGCCCGCGATGCGCTGGTCCTCCGCGCCGCCGCCGCCTACGAGCGCGTCCGGCCGATTCCAGCGCCGCCGATGGCGCATCAGATCTGATGGTGGGTGGAGCCGACTTGGAGGACTACTCTTCCAGGCCGAAGAGCTTGCGGCATTCGTAGGTGAGCTGCGTCGTACGCTGATCTTGACATGACTTTTGGCGCTCGAGATGGAGCGAGACGGCATAAAAGACCAGGCCGCCCACGATCCAGATCATGATCGAGACGCTCAGGATCTTCTCGAATGAGGCGTCGATCTTGCGGGCGAAACGCCCGCTGGGCGACAGCGCCGCGACCAGGCGAACGGCCAGCAGCGTCAGCGGGAAGGTCACCGCGCCGCAGGCCAGGAAGTAGAGGACAAGATGCTCGATCGCCATCGCCGGCGGCAACTTGATGACCGCAGACAGGATGGTCAAGAACCTGCGCGCGTCCGCCGCTGGGATATATACTCGCACCACGCAGGGAGAGCGCCATGGCGTTGCGGCGCCGTACGATGGTCAAGCTATGGCTGGGTGCCGGTATGGTGGCAGGCTTGGGCGGCCTCGCCTGGCTCGCCGAACGGCGCATCGAGCTGGGACCGACCGACGGCGCGGGCTTCTATCGCGTTCCTTGGCCGTTTCCGGACGACGCCTGGCCACCCGGGCGCGCCTGGACCGGCAACGATCTCGACGTCTATGTCCGTCTGAAGCGCGACATCTGCAGCGACTGTGAAGGCGGCGTGGTGACCGACGAGGCAGTCGATCGGGCGGTCGATATCGACTACCTCGATCCACGCTTGGCGCCGGTCGGCCCGGGCGGCCGTGTCCGCATCACAGACCTGTTCGGCCGCTCCCGACTCTATCGGCACAAGATGCGCTACGGCGCTCTGCGCTGGGCCGAGGGGATCGTCGTGTCGCACAATTGCGACCTCATCGTCGCCATCGTCGACGGCAACATGGCCGACCCCGCCAAACGCAAGGTGGCGCATCGGTTTCTGGAATCGAACACGGTGCAGGTGTGGGTGAACAAGCAGCTCGAAGGACGTCTGATCGGCGACACTCCGGCAGCCCCGCAAGCACGATGAACGTAGCTGATCAGCGCCAAACCTCCCTCGCCACCTCCACGCAGTGCGCAAGCTTCGCCCATTGCTCGTCCTCGGCCAGCAAGTTGCCCTCTTCGGTGCTGGCGAAGCCGCACTGAGGCGACAGGCAGAGCTGGTCGAGCGGTGCGAACTTGGCGGCTTGGTCGACGCGACGCTTGAGCTGATCCTTGCTCTCCAGCGCACCGGTCTTGGAGGTCATGACGCCGAGCACGACTTGTTTGCTCTTGGGCAGCAAGCGCAGCGGCTCGAAGCCGCCGGCGCGTTCGCTGTCGTACTCCATGAAATAGGCGTCGACGTCCATCCGGTTGAACAGCACGTCGGCCACGCGCTCGTAGCCGCCCTGCGCCATCCAAGTCGACCGGAAATTGCCGCGACAGAGATGCATGGAAAGCGTCATGCCCGGCGTGCGGCCGGTGCAGGCGGCGTTCACCAAGTCGGCATAGACCTCGAGCAGCTTGTCCGGGTCGTCGCCGCGGCTGCGCAGGTAGTCGCGCTGCGCCTCGTCGCAAAGATAGGCGACGAACACCTCGTCGAGCTGCAGGTAGGTACAGCCCGCCTCGCCGAAAGCGCGTACCGCCTTGGCGTAGGCATGGCCGAGATCGGCGAAGAACGGCTCCATCTCGGGGTAGACCGATCGCTCGATCGCCTGCCGGCCGCCGCGATAGTGTAGCGCCGTCGGCGAAGGGATGGTCATCTTGGCTACCGGCTTGCCCGGGAGTCCCTCGGCCACCGACTTCAGGTACCTGAAATGGTCGAGCATGGGATGGCCGGATGAGAAGCCGATCTTGCCATGCACGTGCAGGCCCTCGGCCTTGGTCTGGGTGCCCTTGAACTGCAGGCCTTGCGCCACGCTCACCAGCTCGACGCCATCGAGATGGCTCAAGAAGTCATAGTGCCACCACGAACGGCGGAACTCGCCGTCGGTCACCGCGTGCAGGCCGATCGCCTGCTGCCTGGCCACGAGCTGGCCGATCTCGGCATCCTCGACGGCCTCGAGGGCCTCCGGCGTGATCTGACCGGCGAGCCGCCGCGCCCTCGCCTCCTTCACCGGTGCAGTGCGCAACAGGCTGCCGACGTGATCGGCGCGGAATGGCGGCTTGGCACGTTCCATGTTCTGCTCCTTGCCCGGCGGTGCGATCGACGGCGGAAATTGCTCCGCCTCGATCGCGCTCCCTCGCTACGCCGCTACGCCGAGCGCGCAACGGATCGAGCTGTGAAAATGCACCAGCGATGGCTCGTTGCGGCCATAGATCACTTCTTCCGTGGCGCCCGATTCGAAGCCGATCTGCATACGCTCACCCAACGGGAAGTCCTCTTCGAGCACGGTGCGGATGGCGATGTCGCGATTCTTCTCCCAGTAGGCGTCTGGCTTGTCGGTGTCGTGCGGCTTGTAGATCGCAAGCTCGACCTCGCAATGGCTGGCATCGTTACGGCCGGGAAAGGCGCGCCAGACCTCGATGTGATCGACCTGCCAGATCAGGATGGTGTTGGGGAAGAGCTGATAGATCGCGATGACATGCGGGCGATAGTTGCGCTCGGCTTCAGGCAGCGGGCGGACCGTGTCGATCGACGTACGTGCCACGCACATACGGCCATGCAACCCAGCACTGTCGAACGTACCGACATTGCCGATGAAGTACGGCGCGATGGTCTTTCGATGCAGGTGCGGGATGTGATAGCCCTCGAGGAACGTGTCGACCGCAAACTTCCAATTGATGCGCGGGTTGACGCGATCGGTCGAATGCAGCGGATGAGTGTCGAGCTTCAGCGCCACGAGATCGGGCATCAAAGCGCCCAAATCGGCGTCGATGTCGATCGACGGGCTCTCGTCCGGGCCGACCGGTTTTGGCCGGACGAACAGCAGGCCGTGACGTTCTACTGCCGGCAAACGCACCAGGCCATGTGTCGCCAGGTCAACGCCGGCGAAACCCACCTTGTCGGTGGTGCCGAGAAGCCTGCCGGCCTCATCGTAGGTCCAACCATGATACGGGCAGACGAAAGCACGGGCGTTGCCGCAGCCCTGGGCAACCGGCGCGCCGCGATGACGGCAGATGTTGGCGAACGCCCGGACCGCGCCGTCGCCGCCGCGCACCAGTAGCACCGGCATGCCCGCCACGTCCTCGGCAAGATAGTCGCCGGGCTTGGGCAGTCGCGTCGACAAGCCCATAAAGATCGGCCGCTCGCGAAACAACCGCTCACGCTCGAGCTTGGCGCGCGCGGGACAGGAGTAGGCCGCGACACGGTTGCGGAACAGATCGGCCGCAAGGTCGGTGGTGCGACCGTCGATATGGCCGATCAACCGCCGACCGACCGCTAGCTCTTCGTGCTTGTTCATTCCGGAATCTTAAAGCGCTACAGCGACAGCCGCCAGAGCACGATCGATGACCTGCCGGGCCGTCATGCCCTTCTCGCGCATGGCGCGGACGGTCACAGCGCGGTCGCGCTTGGCGAAACGGCGACCCGACGCGTCGGTGAGCAGTCGGTGATGGGCGTAGCGCGGCGTGGCATAGCCCAGGAGCTTCTGCAGCAATGCGTGTGCATGGGTCGAGGGCAGCACGTCTTCACCACGTGTCACGAGTGTGATTCCTTGCAGATGGTCGTCGACCGTAACCGACAAATGATAGCTGGTCGGCGTATCCTTGCGGGCGATCACGAAGTCGCCCAACAGCAGCGGCTGGCCCTCGATGCGACCCTGCGTCTCTTCAACGAAGTGATAGGAGCCCGCTTGTTCGGCGGCGTGCGCCGCGTCGAGTCGAAAGCAGTGCTCGTGGCCGGCCGCCAGACGGTCGCATCGTTCCTGTCGCGACAAGGAACGGCAGGTGCCGGGATAGAGCGCGCCATCGGGCCCGTG
>VGCQ01000345.1 GCA_016870055.1 Alphaproteobacteria bacterium
AACGCGGCGAGAAAACGAACTCGAATCATTTGTCGAGTATAGCAACCGAAGCGCGATTCGTCCATGGATCGACAAATCCGTGGTGCCGCAAAAAGCCGAGCAAGTCGGCAGTTGCCCGACGCTTGAGGTCGGCCGTGCCACCGCCCGCCCGTGCGCCCTTGGTGACGCAATGCCGTCGCGCCCAGGCCTGGTACTCGGGTTCGCTCATTGCCCGGCCGGCGGCGACGACGAAATGCCGGCCGTCGTCTTCGATGAAGTTGCGGCAGCACGACCAGTTCTCGGCGTCCTTGATGTCGAACACCGGCCCCAGCGACTCCCAACCGTGATGGGCGTTGCCGTAGACCTTGACCTTGATGCGGTCGTTGCCGGCGGCGCGCATTCGTTGGGCGTACTCCACGGCCAGCGGTGCCGGCGTGTAGTCGTCGCGCGCCGCCAGCATGAAGAACATCGGCCGGCCGCAGGTCGTGGCATCGCGATGCTGGGTGGTGGCGCCGGGACAGATCGCGACGTGGAGGTCGAACAGGTGCGGGAAGCCGCCGCGCCAGCGCTGGCGAACGGCGACGGCCGCGTTGAGGGCGGCTCCGCCACCTTTGGAGACACCCATGACGCCGATGCGCGCTGGATCGATCCGCCGGTCGGCGCGCAACAAGGCGAGCGCGGCGAAGGCATCGCCCTCCATCTGCGCCGCCGAGACCAGCGACTGGTCGGCCACGGTGCGACGCACGCCGCGGCCGGTGAAGCTGTCGACGATCAGGGCGGCGATGCCGGCCTCGTTCAGGGCTTGGGCATAGAAATGCTCGCGATGACGTTGCACGCCAGCGCTGCTGGTCAGGATCACCATGCAGGCGGCCAGCCGGTCGGCCGATGGCCGATGCAGGCTCGCACTCACGCGCGCCGGCCGGCTAGCGGCCGGATGGTCGAAGGTCAGGGTGTCGAAGACAAGCTGCTCCATGGACCCTCTCTAGCTTGTCCCGTAGGTTGGCCGCCATGACTGCCAGCGCCCGAGTCCAGACCCGCGCCGTCGCCGACGACGAGGCCGGCCTCAGGCTCGATCGCTGGTTCCAGCGCCACTTCCCGGAGTTGGGCCATGGCGCCCTACAGAAGCTGCTGCGGACCGGCCAGGTCCGGCTCGACGGCAGGCGCGCGGAGGGCAAGGATCGGGTCGAGCCGGGTCAGACCATCCGCCTGCCGCCGGGCGTCACGGTGGCGCCGCCGGCCAAGCCGCGGGCGATCCCGACCGTGTCCGACCGCGACGCCGCGGCGATCCGCCAATTGGTGATCCACAAGGACGACCAGGTCATCGTGCTGAACAAGCCGCCCGGCCTCGCAGTTCAAGGCGGTACGGGCACCGAACGACACGTCGATGGCATGCTCGATGCCTTGCGGTTCGGCGCCGCGGAGCGGCCACGGCTGGTCCACCGCCTGGACAAGGACACGTCCGGCCTGCTGCTGATCGCGCGGACCACCCTGGCGGCGCGGCGGCTCGGCGAGTCGTTCCGTGACCGCGAGACCGAGAAGCTCTACTGGGCGGTCGTGGTCGGCGTGCCGCCGCGGTCGGAGGGGGCGATTGACCTGCCGCTCGCCAAGCGGCCCGGTGCGCGCGACCGCGAGCTGATGCAGGTCGATACCGAGGCCGGCCAGAAGGCGCTCACCCATTTCAGGGTGCTCGATCGCGCCGACAAGCGAGCTGCTCTGCTCGCGCTCTGGCCACGCACCGGCCGGACCCATCAGCTCCGCGTGCATTGTGCGGCGATCGGCTGTCCGATCCTGGGCGACGGCAAATATGGCGGTGAGGACGCGCTGCTGGCCGCGGTATCGGACGCTCGCCGCCTGCATCTCCATGCGCGCCGCCTGGTGCTGCCGCACCCGTCGGGCAAGGGCCGCCTGGCGATCGATGCACAGCCGCCGCCTCACTTCCGTCGAACGGTCGAGGCATTCGGCTTCTCGATCGACGACATTTGAGCGAGAATCGCCCGGAATGCGTGTCCCCTGGAAGCGGCTGTCCTGGATCGTGGCCGCGGCAATCCCGATTGCCGCCGTTGCCGGCATCGTGTGGGTTGGCACCCGCGATCTGTCGCGCTTCCAGAGCCGGCTGACCGAGCAGGTGCGCAAGGTGACCGGCCGCGAGCTCGCCGCCCGCGGGCCGTTGTCGGTCAAGCTCGGCCTGCAGCCGGCGATGGTCGCCGAGGGCGTCACGCTGTCGAACGCCGCGTGGGGGTCGCGGCCCGATCTTGCGCGCGTGCGCAAGGTCACCCTGTTTCTCGATCCTGCCTCGCTGTTCCTGGGCGAGGTGAAGGTCGGCCGCGTCGTGCTGGAAGGCGCCGATATCCTGGTCGAGCGCAACGACGTGGGCGACACCAACCTCGACATGCTGCCGCCGCCCGACGGCTCGGGCCCGCATCCCGGTGAGAACCGCTCGTTGCGCCTGCGTACCAGCCCGGCCTTCCCCTGGATCGGCACCATCGAGGTCCGCGACTCGGTGCTCACCGTTGCCGACGGTGCCGGCCGGCCACCGGTGGCGATCGAGATCGCCGCGGCCACCTTCAAGTCGCCGGCGCCCAACCAACCGCTGCAGCTCGACGGCCGGTTCGCCACGCCGCGGGCGGCTGTCCTGCAGCTTGCCGGTACGGCCGGATCATTCGACGGCTGGATGCGCGGACTGCCGGGCAACATCGACCTGCAGGGCGGCTTCGGCGACGGCAAGATCGCCATCAAGGGCAGCGTCGCAGCCAAGGGCACCAGCCTGCAGATCACCTCCTCGGGCCCGGACATCTCCGTCTTCGGTCCCTACATCCGCCTACCCGTTCCAGCCGGCGGACCTTACGTGCTCAACGTCAAAGCCGGCACGCAACGCAACAGCTTCAAGGTCGAGGTCAGCACGCTCAAAGTCGGCTCGAGCGAGCTGGTCGGCGAGGCGCTGTTCCGGGTCGACCGCAAGGGAACGCCTACCGTCGCCATCAATGCCGACCTGGCGCGCCTCGATCTCGGTGACCTGAAAGCGCCACCCTCAACAGCCGCCCCGACGGCAGCTGGGCCGGCCGCGCCGCCGCGCCTGGTGCCGACCATGCCGTTCGCGGCGACCTGGCTCGGCCGGTCGAGCGTGTCGGTGTCGGTGCGACTGGGCGAGATCATGGGATTGGGCAGCAAGGTGCAGAACGCCTCGGTCACGCTCAACGCCAGCGATACCCGCTTTGCCCTGCGGGCGGCGGCGACGGTCGGTGGCGGCTCGGCCGGCTTCGATCTGGTCTACGATCCGACCGGCCGTATCGGTCAGGCGACGCTGACGGCGTCCGCCAACAAGGTGTCGTTGGCCGACCTCACGACGCTACTGGGATTCGACCTTGGCCTGCGCGACGCCGTGGGCGACATCGATCTCCGCCTGCGCGGCGGCGGGCGCACCACGCGCGACGCGCTGAACGCCGCCAGCGGCTCGATCGAGATCGCCGTCACCAAAGGCGCCTGGCCGCGCGGCCCGCTGGCGAGTTGGCCGGCCGAGACGCAGCGGCTTCTGGGTGGCGATGGCGGTGGCGTGCCGTTCAATTGCATTGCCGGCCGTTTCGATGTCACCGGCGGCGTTGCCTACCTGCGTCGTCTGGTGGTCGACACGCCGCGCACCACCATGGTGGGCGGCGGCTTCGTGCATCTGCGCACCGAGGGCTTCGAGTTCATCCTGGCGCCCGAAGCGCGCGACAATCAGAACGCCGGCCTCGCCGTGCCGCTGCGGCTGAAGGGCGGCAGTGGCCGCGAGACGGCGAGTGCGCTCGAGCCCAACTTGGGGCGCCTGATCATCCCTGCCGGCGTGGTGCCGAGCCTCGGTGCTCAGGTCAACCAGGCGGCGCGCCAGCCCGCCGCCAATCCCTGCGCTTTGGTCGCCCCGCGCGTCGAGGGTCTGCGGCCGGGCCTCAGGGCCCAGATGCCGGTGCCGTCGGCCGATCTGAGGCAGCGGCCGGGGCGGCCGCAAGCCCAGACTGCGGGGCCGCAGCGCGGTCAGCAGCGTTGAAGCGGACTTGGTCGCGCTTGTCGTCGGGCTCCCTGGACGTGTAAGGCCTCGCCTCGATGAAGCGCTTCTACAAGGAGACATCGGTCGAGTCGGCCGAGGATGGCTATTGCGTCCTGCTCGACGGCAAGCCCATGCGCACGCCGGCCAAGGCGGTGCTGGTCGTGCCGACCCGAGCGCTGGCCGAGGCGATCGCCGCCGAGTGGCGGACCGTCCCCGAGAAGGCCGATATCAACGTCGCGCATCTGGCGCTCACTCGGCTTGCCGCGACCGGCCTCGACCGCGTCGCCGGCCAGCGCGCCCGGGTGATCGAGGATACCGCCAAGTATGGCGGCTCGGATATGCTGTGCTATCGCGCCGGCGAGCCCGAGACCCTTGCCAGGCGTCAGCTGGAGACGTGGCAGCCGCTGCTCGACTGGGCCTCGGAGCGCTACGGTGCGCGTCTCGCTGTCGTCGAGGGGACAGCCTTCGTGCCGCAGCCGGCCGATTCGACGGCCAGGCTGCAGGCTGCGGTGGCCGCACACGGCGACCTGGCGTTGTCGGCGCTCTACAATCTCACGCACATTGCGGGCTCGCTGGTGATCGCCCTGGCCGTCGCCGAGGGGCGGCTGTCGGCGGAAGCGGCCTTTGCGGCGGCGCAGCTCGACGAGCTCTACCAGATCGAGCGCTGGGGCGACGATCCGATCGCCGCCAAGCGGCATGAAGGCATCAGGCACGACATCGCGGCTGCAGCGCGTTTCCTAGCGCTGCTCGAGGCCCGGCGATTGAAAGGATGACCATGCAGGCAAGTGCGAAATTCCGCGACACTTTGGCGAGCAAGGGGTTGGTCGAGGCGATGGCTGCGCACAGTCCATTGTCGGCCATGCTGGCGGCGGAGGCCGGCTTCGATGCCATCTGGGCGTCGGGCTTCGAGCTTTCGGCGCTGTACGGTGTGCCGGACGTGAGCATCGTGTCGATGACCCAGCATCTCGACATGACCCGCGCCATGGCCGAACGCTCGGGCCTGCCGGTGGTCGCCGACATCGACACCGGCTTCGGCAACGCCATCAATGTGCTCTATGTCGTCGAGCAGTACGAGCGCGCCGGCGTCGCGGCGATCGTCATGGAAGACAAGAGCTTCCCCAAGGTCACCAGCCTGATCGCCGGTGGCCGGCAGGAGATGGTCCGTGTCGAGGAATTCCAGGGCAAGATCGAGGCGGCACGCGCAGCCCGCAAGAACAAAAAC
>VGCQ01000346.1 GCA_016870055.1 Alphaproteobacteria bacterium
ACGGCGCTTCTGGCGCACGGTTTCTCGGCCGCCGCGACGGACTAGACCCACCACGGCTCATCGATTGACTTCGCGTTTGAGATCAGTGAGTTAAGGGCCCGCAAAAGGCCCTTAACCGCATTCCCTGGCATGGCGACCAGCCAACTCCACGAAGACTTCTCGCGCGAAGAGGAAGTGAAAGCCGGCACCGACCGCGGCTTTGGCTTGGTCTTTGCCGGCGTCTTCGGCATCGTGACGGCGATTTCCTTGTGGCGCTCCGGCACCACTTGGCACTGGTCCCTGCCGGTGGCGGTGGCGTTCCTCGCCATCGCGCTGATCTATCCGCGCATCCTGGCGCCGCTCAACCGGCTGTGGCTGAAGTTCGGGTTGCTGCTGTACAAGGTCATGAACCCGCTCATCCTGGGGCTGTTGTTTTTCGTGACCATCATGCCGATCGGCCTCGTCATGCGCGCCTTTGGCAAGGATTTCCTGCGCCTGCGTCGCGATCCCAACGCCAAGAGCTACTGGATCGACCGCCAGCCGCCGGGGCCGCCGCCGCAGTCGATGCGCAACCAATTCTGATCTCGAAAGGTACCGCCAATGGGCTCCATCCTCGTCGAACTCTGGGCTTTCATGCGGGAGCGCAAAAAGTTCTGGCTGCTGCCGATCCTGATCATGATGGTGATCTTCGGCGGGCTGATCGTGCTGACCAAGGGCTCGGCCATCGCGCCGTTCGTCTACACGCTGTTCTGAGCGACGGACGCACCGCATGCGCGTGCTCGGCATCTCGGCCTTCTATCACGACAGCGCGGCGGCGCTGATCGCGGACGGCCGCCTGGTCGGCGCCGCGCAGGAGGAGCGTTTTACGCGCAAGAAGCACGATTCGGGCTTCCCGCAGAACGCCGTGCAGTACTGCCTCGACGAGGCGGGCATCAAGCTCGCCGACGTCGACTATGTCGCCTTCTACGACAAGCCGTTCCTCAAGTTCGAGCGCCTGCTCGAGACCTACCTCGCCTACGCGCCACGCGGCTTTCAGTCGTTCCGCATGGCCATGCCGCTGTGGCTGAAGGAGAAGCTGTTCCAGAAGATGCTGCTGCGCGACGAGATGAAGCGCTGGCAGCCCGACTTCGACTGGAACAAGCGCCTGCTGTTCGGCGAGCATCATCAGAGCCACGCCGCGTCGGCCTTCTTCCCGTCGCCCTACGAGGAAGCCGCCGTGCTGTGCATGGACGGCGTCGGCGAATGGGCGACGACGTCACTCGCCTGGGGCCAGGGCAACAAGCTCGAGATGCTGAAGGAGATCCACTTCCCGCATTCGCTCGGGCTGCTCTACTCGGCTTTCACCTACTACACGGGCTTCAAGGTCAACTCGGGCGAATACAAGGTCATGGGGCTCGCGCCCTACGGCGAGCCGAAATTCAAGGACACGATCCTGAAGCACATCGTCGACCTCAAGGAGGACGGCACCTTCCGGCTCGACCAGAGCTACTTCGACTATTGCACCGGCCTGCGCATGACCAACGAGAAGTTCGGCGAGCTGTTCGGCGGCAAGCCGCGCAAGTCCGAGGAGCTTCTCACCCAGCATCATATGGACCTCGCCGCCTCGGTGCAGGCCGTCACCGAGGAGATCGTGCTTCGGCTGGCGCGGTCGGTGAAGAAGGACGCCGGCGCCAAGAACATCTGCCTGGCGGGCGGCGTGGCGCTGAACTGCGTGGCCAACGGCAAGCTGCTGCGCGAGAACCTGTTCGACGGCATCTGGGTGCAGCCGGCGGCGGGCGACGCCGGCGGCGCCGTCGGTGCGGCCTTCGCCGCCTATCACGGCTATCTCGGCCAGGCGCGCAAGCTCAACGGCCATCTCGACGGCATGGCCGGCTCCTATCTCGGGCCGGAGTTCGCAGACGACGAGATCGAGAAGCGCCTGACGGCGGCCGGCGCCAGGTTCACCAAGCTCGGCCGCGCCGAGATCATCGAGCGCACGGCGCAGGCGCTGGCCGACGAAAAGGCGGTCGGCTGGATGCAGGGGCGCATGGAGTTCGGCCCGCGCTCGCTCGGCGCCCGCTCGATCCTGGGCGATGCGCGTTCGCCCACCATGCAGAAGACGTTGAATCTCAAGGTCAAGTACCGCGAATCGTTCCGGCCCTTCGCGCCGGCGGTGCTGCGCGAGGACGTCGGCCGGTATTTCGACATCAAGACCGACAGCCCCTACATGCTGATGGTGGCGCCGGTGAACGAGGACCGCCGCCGCGCCATGAGCGCGGCCGAGCAGGCGCTGTTCGGCATCGACAAGCTGAACGTGCCGCGCTCCGACATCCCGGCGGTCACCCACGTCGACTATTCGGCGCGCGTCCAGACCGTGCACAAGGAAATCAACGCGGCGTTCCACGACCTGCTGTCGTCGTTCAAGGCCAAGACCGGTTGCTCGGTGGTGGTGAACACCTCGTTCAACGTGCGCGGCGAGCCGATCGTGTGCACGCCGGAGGATGCCTTCCGCTGCTTCATGGGCAGCGAGATCGACGTTCTGGTGGTCGGCAGCTGCTTCCTCAGGAAGGAAGACCAGGACCCCGCGCTCAAGCTCGACTACAAGAACGCCTTCGAGCTGGACTAGCCAGGCCATGCGGGCGGTCGTCTGCGATCGCCTGGGCGATCCCTCCGTGCTGAAGATCGAGCAGCGGCCGGTGCCCGCGGTCGGCCCGTCCGACGTGCTGGTCGAGGTCGGCGCCGCCTCGGTCAACTTCCCCGATGTGCTGATGCTGACGGCATCGTACCAGCACAAGCCCGAGCTGCCGTTCACTCCCGGCATGGAAGGCGCCGGCACCATCTCGACGGTCGGCGCCGAGGTGACGAACTGGCGGCCCGGCGATCGCGTGATCTTCGGCGTCCGCCCGGGTGCCTTCGCCGACTATGTGCGTCTGCCGGCCGACGGCAATCTGATGCGCCTGCCGTCAAGCTGGTCGATGGCCGAAGGCGCGGGCTTCCGGGTCGGCGCCACCACCGCCTATCACTCGCTGGTCCATCGCGCCGCGCTCAAGCCGCGTGAAGTGCTGCTGGTCCATGGCGCGGCAGGCGGCGTCGGTCTGGCGGCAGTGCAGCTCGGCAAGCATCTCGGCGCCCAGGTGATCGCCACCGGCGGCGATGACGAGCGGTTGGCGGTGGTGCGCCGGCTCGGCGCCGATCTGGTGATCAACTATCGCCGCGACGATTTCGTGCCGATCGTCAAGGGCCTGACCGACGGGCGCGGCGCCGATGTCGTCTACGATCCGGTGGGCGGCGAGGTGCTGGAGAAGTCCGTGCGCGCCGCTGCTTACGGCGCGCGGCTCCTGGTCGTGGGCTTCACCTCGGGCGGCCCGACCAGAATCATGTCCAATCGCGTGCTGATCAAAGGCCTGTCGGTGCTGGGCGTGCGCGCCGGCGAAACGGCACGCCGGCAGGGCTCAGCGTTGGCGCGCGACTATGCCGTCGAGCTGCCGCGTCTGGCCGAACTCGGCGTCATGCGGCCGCACATTTCTCATCGCTTCCCGATGGATCGCGCCGCCGATGCCTTCCGCGTGCTGATCGAACGCAAGGTCGTCGGCAAGGCGGTGATCGAGATGACTTAACGCGCGAATACAATAGTCACCCGCCGATCCTTCTCCGAGGCGTCCGAGCTGCCGAGACTCATGTTGCCGAATGCCTCGGGGTCGGCGGCAATCACCAGATTCTTGGCGGGATAGCCCAAATGGATCATCTCGTTGGCGACCGCCTGGGCGCGGGCGCGCGCCAGCTTCGCGTTCATCGCCTTGTCGCCCAGCTTGTCGGTGTGGCCGACCAGGCAGATCGACGAGACTTGCCGGTCCTTGGCGGTCTTGGCCGCTTCGGCGATCTTGGGCTTCTCGACTGCCCGGATCTGGGAACTGCCGAGATCGAACAGCACCCACACCGGCTGCGGCTGGTTGCCGCCGCCGCGCGCGCAACTGCCGACTGTCTGGGCGGCGGCGGTCGCCGTCGCCACCACGGCGGCGGTCGCGATCAGCAGGCCAAGTCTGTTCATTGCAATTCTCCTTTGAGAGCCATCTCGACGAATGTGAGCCGGTCGTTGCCGAAGAACAGGCGGTCGCCGACAAAACAGGTCGGCGCGCCGAACACGCCGCGCGCTACCGCGCCCTCGGTCGTGTCCTTCAAGCGATCCTTGACGTCCTGATCCTGGATACGCCGGCCGATCCGGGCGGCGTCGAGGCCGGCTGCGGCGAGCACGCGCCCCACCTCGGCGATGTCGTTGAGATCGACGCCGTCGATCCACATCGCCTTGTAGATTGCCGGATGATAGCGGTCGAAAAAGCCGTCGATCTGCGCTGCCGCCGCGCCGCGCATCAGGGCGAGCGTATTGACCGGGAAGAACGGGTTGCGATTGAACGGCACGCCGTAGTGCTTCGCCCACATCGGCATGTCGCTTGCGGCCCATTTCGATTTTTGCGCGACCGTCATCGGCGAGGCATTGCCGGTCGCCTTGAAGACACCGCCCAAAAGCATCGGCCGGCGTTCGAGCGTGGCGCCGCAGCGCTTGGCGATCGCCTCGACCTGGGTGTCGGCCAGGTAGGAATAGGGGCTGCCGTAGTCGTAGTAGAATTCCAGGGTGCGGGCCATCCAACGCTCCTTGCTTGTCGCCAACCTGCGCTGCTTCTAGCTTTGGCTCAAGCGGATCGAAGGGATCAGGCAAATGGGTCGAGTCGAGGGCAAGGTGGTGCTGGTGAGCGGCGCCGGATCGGGCATCGGGCGGGCCACCGCCCGTCTGCTGGCCCGTGAAGGCGCCACGGTGATCGTGAGCGATATCAATCGCCCGGGCGGGCTGGAAACGGTGCAACAAGTCGGTGGCAAAGCCCGCTTCGAGGAGCACGACACCGCGCGCGAAGCCGACTGGAAGCGTATCATCGACGTCATCCTGGAGCGCGAAGGCCGGCTCGACGGCCTGGTCAACAACGCCGGCATCGCCGGTCCGTTCCCGGCCACCTTCGAGACCGAAACGCTCGAGCAATGGCGCCGCATGCTGTCGATCAACGTCGAGGGCGTGTTCCTCGGCTGCAAGTACGGCGTGCCGGCGATCCGTCAGTCGGGCGGCGGCTCGATCGTCAATTTGAGCTCGCTGGCGGCCTTCCTCGGCACGCCCGACCTGTCGGCCTATGGCGCAAGCAAGGGCGCAGTGCGGCAGTTCACCAAGACGGTGGCGATGGATTGCGCGCGCAAGGGCTACAAAGTGCGCTGCAACTC
>VGCQ01000347.1 GCA_016870055.1 Alphaproteobacteria bacterium
GCCGCACCGACCGCTCCACCGCCCGTCGCTGCCGTTGCGCCGCCGGCTCCGCCGATGATGGCTGCGGCGCCGGTCGCGGCGCCGGCCCCGATCGTTGCCGCCGCGCCTGCTGCGCCACCGGCTGTGGCATATGCCGAAACGCCAATACCGGCTCAAGTCGTCGCCGCTGCGCCGGTCGAAGCACCGGTCGTGCCTGCTGGTGCCCCGATCGCCGCCGCGCCGCCTGTCGCACCACCCGCCGCGCCGCCGGCACCTGCACCGGTGGCAGCGCCTGTCGCTGCTGTCGCCCCACCGCCGGCGGCGCCAGCCGCACCGCAACGTCCGCTGGTCGATGAGAATGACTGGCGGGTCAGCCGTCCGGCGGCTAGGCCGGCGGCGCGAGCGCCCGAGCCGGTTGCGCGACCGGTCGCCGCACGGGCCGCCGGCGAGACCCGTGCGCCGAACCTGTTCCAGCGCATCACCGGCGCGTTCGCGTCGTCCAAGCCCGCCGCAGCGGCGCCAGCCGAGCCGGCGACGCGTCCGGTCGCTGAGAATGTCGTTGCGGTGGCACCCAAGGCGGCACCGCGTCCAGCACCGGCCCAGGCGTCGATCAACCTCGAGGTCACCGAGCGCAGCAAGCCGGCGCGAGAGGACGACGACCTGCAAATTCCCGCGTTCCTGCGCCGGCAAGCCAACTGACGCAGGGTTGGTCTTTCATCACGCATCACTCGAGGGGCCGGCACGGCCCCTCTTTTTTTCGCGGCCGCATGATATAAACGCGCCGGCTCAATTGAACGACGGTCAGAGTATGTCGAAGGTGGCTTCTGGTAGGGTTCGCGGCGCATTGACCGCTCTCGTGCTGTGCGTGCTGTCGCTCGCGTTGCCCGGCTGCGGCTCCTCCGACGACGATTCCAACTACGTCGAGCTGCCGGTCGAGGTGCTCTACAATCGTGCCCTCGATGCATTGGGCGCGCAGGAATACAAACAGGCGGCCAAAGGTTTCGAGGAAGTTGACCGCCAGCATCCCTATTCGGTGTGGGCGACCAAGGCGCAGATCATGGCAGCCTTCGCCTACTACCAGTCCAACAAATACGATGAAGCAATTATTGCGCTCGATCGCTTCATTCAGCTCCATCCCGGCCATCGCGACATTCCCTACGCCTACTACCTCAAGGCGCTGTGCTACTACGAGCAGATCTCCGACGTCGGCCGCGACCAACGCATCACTCAGCAGGCGCTCGACGCGCTGGCCGAGGTCGTCAAGCGTTTTCCCGAATCGCCATACGCCCGCGACTCGCGTCTCAAGGTCGAGCTGGCGATCGACCATCTTGCCGGCAAGGAGATGACGATCGGCCGTTACTATCAGGCCAACCAGCAGTACATCGGCGCCATCAACCGCTATCGCGTAGTGATCGAGCGCTACCAGACGACCACCCACGTGCCCGAGGCGTTGCATCGCCTGGTCGAGAGCTATCTGTCGCTTGGCGTGAAGAACGAGGCGCAGGAGGCGGCGGCGGTGCTGGGCTACAACTTCCCGGGCAGCGAGTGGTATCAGGACAGCTATTTCCTGATGACTGGTGAAGGGCCGCGGCCGCACGACGAGAAGCGTCGCTGGCTTTTCGGCCTGTTCTGATCGCAGCATGCTCGTTTCGCTTTCGATCCGCGACTTCGTGCTGATCGAGAAGCTCGACCTCGACTTCACTCGCGCCGCGCAAGGTGGGCTGGGCGCACTGACCGGCGAGACTGGTGCCGGCAAGTCGATCCTGATCGACGCGCTCGGCTTGGCGTTGGGCAGCCGCGCCGACTCGACGACGGTGCGGCGCGGCGCGGCGCAGGCCGCCGTTGCCGCCTCGTTCGACCTTCCCAAAGGACATGCGGCGCGAGCGATCCTGGCGGAACAGGGGCTCGACGATGAAGATGGCCTGACCTTGCGCCGCGTGGTCGGCGCCGACGGCCGCGGTCGTGCTTTCGTCAACGACCAGCCGGCCTCGGTGGCGTTGCTGCGGCGGCTGGGCAAGGCGCTGGTCGAGATCCAAGGCCAGATGGAACAACACGGTCTGCTCGACATCGCCACGCATGGCACCTCGCTCGACGCTTTCGCCGGTCTCGAGAACCAGGTCGAAGCGGTGCGTACGGCGTGGCAGGTGTGGCGCCAGGCCGAGCAGGCACGCGCCGATGCCGAGGCAGCTGCCGCGGCCGCACGGCGCGACGAGGACTTCCTGCGCCACGCCGTGAAGGAGCTCGAAGCCTTGGCTCCGGGGCCGGACGACGAGACGACGCTTGCCGAGGAGCGTCAGCTCCTGCGCGCCGGCAGCGCGCTGGGCGAGGCGGTGACGCAGGCGCTGGCCGAGCTTGAGCAGGACCGCGGTGCGGTCGCTGCCCTGCGGCACGCCCATCGCACGATCGAACGCAACGCCGACAAGGCGATGGGCCGCCTCGACGCGGCGCTGACCGTTCTCGATCGGGCGCTGAGCGAGGCGACCGAGGCGCAGGCCCAGCTCGAGGCGGCCCAGGAGGCGCTCGAGTTCGACCCGGCGCGCCTGGAGAAGGTCGAGGAACGGTTGTTCGCCCTGCGCGCCGCGGCGCGCAAGCACAACGTGACCGTGCCCGAACTCGCCGTTTTGGCGGAGAGATTCTCCAAGCAATTGGCCGCGTTGGACGACGGCGAGGCTGGACTGAAGCGCCTGGCGGCGGCGGCCGAGACAGCGCGAACCGCCTACCTGACCGCGGCGGAGGCATTGTCCGCCGCCCGCCGCAAGGGTGCCACCCGTCTCGACAAGGCGGTCGCGGCCGAACTGGCGCCGCTCAAGCTCGACAAGGCCAAGTTCGTCACCGACATGGCCAAGTTGCCCGAGCTCGAATGGTCGGAACGTGGTATCGACCGCGTTCAATTCATGGTCGCCACCAATCCCGGTGCACCGCCGGCGCCGATTGCGCGTATCGCCTCGGGCGGCGAGCTGTCGCGCTTCCTGCTGGCCCTGAAAGTCTGCCTGGCCAAGGTCGGCGACGCGCCGACCATCGTGTTCGACGAGGTCGACTCGGGCATCGGCGGCGCCACGGCGGCCGCGGTCGGCGAGCGCCTGAAACGGCTAGCCAGGGACGTGCAGGTGCTGGTGGTCACCCATTCGCCGCAGGTCGCGGCTGTCGCCGACCGGCATTGGTTGATCCGCAAGATCACGACCAAGAACGCCGCCAGCACCGACGTGCGTGCGCTCGACGCCAAGGGCCGCCGGGAAGAGATCGCGCGCATGCTGTCGGGCGCGCAGGTGACGGCCGAGGCTCGTGCTGCCGCCGACCGGCTGCTGGCCGCGGCCGGATAGGAGAGAAACGATGTCGCGAGCCGCCAAAGTCGTCGCCGCGGTCGCGGTCGACGCCTTGACCGAGCGTCAGGGCCGCGCCGAGCACAAGCGGCTGAGCGAGGAGATCGGGCGCCACGACAAGCTCTACCACGAGCAAGACGCGCCTGAGATCTCCGACGCCGACTACGACAAGCTGCGCCAGCGCCTGAAGGCGATCGAAGCGCGCTTCCCCGAGCTTGTCGACATGTTCAGCCCGACGCAGCGCGTGGCGCCGACGCCGACCACGGCCTTCGCCAAGGTGCGTCACGCCCGGCCGATGCTCTCACTCGACAACGCCTTCACCGACGAGGAGCTGCAGGCTTTCCTCGATCGCCTGCGCCGCTCGCTGGAGCGTGAGACCGATCTCAAGCCCGAGGCCGAGATCGCGTTGGCCTGTGAGCCGAAGATCGACGGTCTGTCGATCAGCCTGCGCTACGAGGACGGCGTCTTCACGGTCGGCGCTACGCGCGGCGACGGCGCCACCGGCGAAGACGTCACTGCCAACCTGCGTACCGTGGCCGACATCCCGGCCAAGCTGAAGGGCAGGGCGCCGAAGTCGATCGACGTGCGCGGCGAGGTCTACATGGAGCGCCGCGCGTTCCACGAGATGAACGAGCGCCAGGAGGCGGCCGGCGAGAAGGCCTTCGCCAATCCACGCAACGCCGCGGCGGGCTCGCTGCGCCAGCTCGATCCCGAAATCACGGCGCGACGGCCATTGCGCTTCTTCGCCTATGCTTGGGGCGAGGCCGAGCCGCGCAGCTGGAAGACGCACAGCGACTATCTGAAGCTGCTGAAGACCTGGGGCTTTCAGGTCAACCCGAAGTCGCGGTTGTGTCGGACACCGGACGAGGTGCGCACCTTCTACCGCGAGATGGCCGCGGAGCGGTCGTCGCTGCCCTACGATATCGACGGCGTCGTCTACAAGGTCGACCGCATCGATTGGCAGGAGCGGCTGGGCTTCGTCAGCCGCGCACCGCGCTGGGCAATCGCCCACAAGTTCCCGGCCGAGCAGGCGCGGACGCGGTTGAATGGCATCCTCATCCAGGTCGGCCGCACCGGCGCGCTGACGCCGGTGGCCGACCTCGAACCGGTCAATGTCGGTGGCGTCATGGTGTCGCGCGCCTCGCTGCACAACGCCGACGAGATCGAACGGCTGGATGTGCGGGTCGGCGACCTGGTGGTGGTGCAGCGCGCCGGCGACGTCATCCCGCAGATCCTGGGCCACGTGCCCGAGCAGCGGCCGAAGAAGACCGAGAAGTTCCGCTTCCCCAGCCACTGCCCCTGCCCGCTGAAGACCAAGGTGGCGAGTGAGGAGGGTGGCGTGGTGCGCCGCTGTTCGGGCGGCCTGGAATGTCCGTTCCAGCAGGTCGAGCGCCTGCGTTACTTCGTGTCGCGCAACTGCTTCGACATCGAAGGCCTGGGCGGCACGCATATCGAGAACTTCCATCGCGACGGGCTGCTCAAGGTGCCGGGCGACATCTTTCGCCTGCCGCGGCGCGCCGACGAGATCAGGACGCGCGAGGGCTGGGGCGATCTGTCGGTGCGCAACCTGATGGCGGCGATCGAGGCGCGGCGGATCATCCCGCTCGATCGCTTCGTCAACGCCATCGGCATTCCGCTGATTGGTGAAGCGACCGCCAAAATCCTGGCGCAGGAATATGTCGACGCCGACGGTTGGCTGGACGAGATGCTGAAGGCTGCCAAGGAGCGGCGCAAGGCGCCCGACGACGTGAAGAAAGAGAAGGCGGCTGCCGAGGTCGGCCCGAGCTACGGCCGGCTATGCAATG
Source organism: Alphaproteobacteria bacterium (assembly GCA_016870055.1). Taxonomy (GTDB): domain Bacteria; phylum Pseudomonadota; class Alphaproteobacteria; order Reyranellales; family Reyranellaceae; genus Reyranella. Next base: position 5,105 of record VGCQ01000347.1, read on the forward strand.
TCGAGCAGATCGGCGTCACGACGGCCGACGCCATGTGCGCCTTCTTCGATGAAGGTCACAACGTCGAGATCATTCGCGACCTGCGCAAGCAGCTCACCGTCGAAGCGGT
>VGCQ01000348.1 GCA_016870055.1 Alphaproteobacteria bacterium
ACGACAGTGAAGAACGGCTGGTTGGCCCAGTCGAACAACGCCCAACTGTACTGGCCGAGCTTGGAGGCTTCCTTGGGGGGTGTGGTCATGACCGCGGCATTTCGTTCCGATGCTTTTTCACGAATGTTCGCTTGATGTCCGAAAACGATCAGCCGTTCCGATGGCGATCACCGGCGATCGCGTTCCGCGCGGACTGCGTCAGTCGGGCTGACGGAAAGAGCGACCTTCAGGCGACGTGCCAATCGCCTGCTCATATCCGCCGTGGTCGGTTGTTCGGCGATACCATGAACAAGCCGCAGCAGGTATCTCGACATCGGCAGGCCTGCCTTCGCGGCTCGAATTTTCAGGCGCCGATGGAGCGTCTTTGGGACATTGCGGATTTGCAGCGTCACGACCATTGGAGAAGCATAGATGCTGCAGGCAGGCCGTCAAACAGCCGGCCGACCATATCGGGTAGGCAGCTGCCCGATCGCCGCGCGGTTGGTCGGCGAGAACACCTTGGCCATCGCCTCCTGCCAGGGCAGCCAAAGCTGGGCGACATGCTCGGCCGGATCGAGCGTGGCGGCGACCGGCGCGTCGAGCTCGAAGCCGAACACGTGCTCGATGTTGTGGGTGACGCCCGGCGCATAGCGCGGCCGCCATTGCGGCCAGATCTCGTAGCGGTTGACGATCTGCCAATCGCAGAGCGTGCCGGCCGACAGACCGGTCTCCTCCAGCAGCTCGCGCCGCGCCGTCGCCGCGAGATCGGGATCGCCCGGCTCGCGCGAGCCCGTCACCGACTGCCAGGCGCCCCATGAACCCCATGAGCCGCCGTCGGCGCGCTGCAGCAGCAGCACGTCGAGCGCGGCCGTATGGACCACGACCAGCACCGATTCCGGGATCTTGAAGGCCATCACGGCCACTATAGCCCGAACATTGACTCCCCGTCGTCCGCGGCTATGGTCCGGCGGCAATCTTTCGGGGAAACGATGAGCAAGCAGCTGGAAGCCGCCATCGAGGCGGCATGGGAGAAGCGCGACGGCATCAGCAGCGCCACCAAGGGCGAGGTGCGCGACGCCGTCGAGGCGGCGATCGCCGGCCTCGACGACGGCTCCTTCCGCACCGCCGAAAAAGTCGCCGGCGAATGGGTCGTCAACCAATGGCTGAAGAAGGCCGTGCTGCTGTCGTTCCGGCTCTACGATTCGGTGCCGATGGACGGCGGCGCCGCGTTCCCCGGCAGGGGCGCCGCGCCGTGGTTCGACAAGGTGCCGCTCAAGACCACCGGCTGGGACGCCGCGCGCTTCGCCAAGGCGGGCTTCCGCGCCGTGCCGGGCTCGATCGTCCGCCGCGGCTCCTACGTGGCGCCTTCGGTGGTCGTGATGCCGGCCTTCGTCAATCTCGGCGCCTATGTCGACAGCGGCACCATGGTCGACACCTGGGCGACCGTCGGCTCGTGCGCCCAGATCGGCAAGAACTGCCACCTCTCGGGCGGCGTCGGCATCGGCGGCGTGCTCGAGCCGCTGCAGGCCAATCCGGTGATCATCGAGGACAACTGCTTCATCGGCGCCCGCTCGGAGGTCGTCGAAGGCGTGATCGTCGGCACCGGCGCGGTGTTGTCGATGGGCGTGTTCATCTCGGCCACCACCAAGGTGGTCGATCGCGCCACCGGCCAGATCCATGTCGGCAAGGTGCCGCCCTACTCGGTGGTCGTGCCGGGCAATATCGGCGGCGGCCCCAACCGGCCCTCGACCTACTGCGCGGTGATCGTCAAGACGGTCGACGAGCGCACGCGCTCCAAGACCTCGATCAACGAGCTGTTGCGCGACTGAACGATGATCGGCCAGGCGCTTCCCGAACGGTTGCTCTGGCGTGGTGACACCCTGCCGGCCGAGGCCGGGCGGCTCGCTCTGCCGGCCGACGTCGAGAGCGAGCTGGATGCGGTCGTCCGGAGTCTCGATCGCGATCCGCTGCCGCTGCTGCTGCTCAGGCCCGACGATTTTGCGCTCGACGCCGCACGCGCCTTCATGCGCGCGGTCAAGCGCACGATCGACGACGGCGTGGGCTTTGCCATCGTCGATCGCCTGCCGGTCGAGCGCTGGTCGGAAAGCGGCGCCCGCGCCGTCTGGTGGCTGCTCGCGTCGCTGGTCGCCCGGCCGGTGGCGCAGAAATGGGACGGCACCTCGATCTACGACGTGCGCGACCTCGGCCGGCCGCCGGGCAACGGCGTGCGCCCCGACGTCACCAACGTCGAGCAGAACTTCCACACCGACAACAGCTACAACCACGTCCCGCCGCACTATGTCGGGCTGATGTGCCTGCGCACCGCGATGGCGGGCGGCGTGAGCGGCATCGTGAGCTTCGCCGCGGCGCACGAGGAGATGCGCCGGCGCCATCCCGCGCTGCTGCAGCGGCTCTACCAGCCGTTCCATTTCGACCGCCAGCGCGAGCACGCGCCGGGCGACGTCATGACCACCTTCCATCCGATGTTCGAGGAAACCGACGGCCGGCTGGTGGCGCGGCTGTCGCACTTCCAGGTCAAGAACGGCTACAAGCTCGCCGGCGCGGCGATCGATCCCGAGGGCACCGCGGCGCTGCAAGCTTTCGAAGCGATCCTCGACCAGCCCGGCCTGGCGGCGCGTTTCCAGTTCCAGCCCGGCCAGATGCAGCTGATCGACAACCGCGCGCTCGGCCACAAGCGCACCGCCTTCGAGGACTGGCCCGAGCCCGCGCGCAAGCGCCTGCTGGTGCGGCTGTGGCTGCGCGACAGCGGCAGCCGCGCCTACAACGGCTGAGGCCGTTACCGCCGACCCAGCCCGATCTCGCCGTGGCAGGAGCTGCTCAACGACGCCGGCAATTGGCGCGGCGGCCGGCCGGGCTTGTGGCCCTCGGCCAGCATGGCAAGGACCTGCGGATTCCAGGCGTAGACGCAATGCGCGAGATCGGGCCGCTCGACATAGTCGAGGTAGGTCGCGGCATTGGAGACGATGACGTTGACGATGCGGAAGTGGCGCGGATGGTCGCCGAGATAGGCCGGCACCAGGCGGTAGCTCAGAAGATCGTTGGGATCGGAGAACGCCACCGCCGTCAGCGGTCCTTCCGGCGCGCCGCCGGCTGGCGGTGAGCGGTCGCGGGCACGCGCCAGCAGGGCGAACGCGCGGGCGACGCTGATGCCGACGCGCGACAGGAACACCGGCGTTTCCCTCGTCGCGCCGCCCGGCGGATCGGCCGAATCGAGCAGCGGCACCTGATTGGACAAAAGATAGATCATCTTGGCGGCGGCGAGGCCGCGGCTCAGCCGCTCGATCGCCGCTTGATCGCGGCTCGCCTGCACGATGGCGTCGACGAGCTGGATGGCGTCGAACAGCATCTTGCCGCCGAGACTTTCGGTCACCAGCGCGAGGCTGCCCGGCGGCTGCGCCTCGGCCATGTCGCAATTGCCGTCGCTGCCGCGGCCGCCCACGGCATCGCACACCGCGTCGATCATGGCGCGCCGGATGGCGTCGCCGTTGGGACCGGCATAGGCCACGACATCGACCAGGCAATTGTTCACCAACCCGCGCTTCAATTCTCGATTCAGGGTCGCGCGCTCATAGGGAAAATCGCCGCCGAACGCCGTCGACTCGTCGAAGGTCAGGCTGGCCTTGAGCGGCTCGGTGATCGCCGACCAGCTCAAGAAGGCGATCTCGACCGACCTCGCGCCGGCCACGATCCGCTCCTTGCGCAGCGTGGCGCCGTGCGTGCCGATGGCGCGCCCGCCCAGCGACTGGCGGCTGCCGCCGACCAGAGCGGCGAGGCGATTCACCCGATCGTCGATCCAGCTCGGCGGGTGGCTGCACATGCCGTGGGTCCACAGCACCCGCACCGTGCCGCCGGGCGCGGTGGCGATGAGATCGAGCAGCCCCGGAAAGGCCGCCGTGTTGCCGTCCGCCGGCGCCTCGACCACCGGCGTGACGTAGGGCGCGCGGGTGACCCGCGGATACAGCGCAATGCCGACCGCCGCCGCCACAATCAAAAGACCCGCCGCCCACAGGCCGGCACGAGCCATCTACGATCCTCCGAGAGCTTGCCGGGAAACCCAAGCATATGGCGCCTCGGCCGGTCTAGCCGCCTCTGAAGCCCGACCTGTCGTCCTGAGCGCAGCGCTTGCCCTGTGTGCAGCCGAAGGGAAGGACCTCATGACGCTTCAACGACCACGTCTGCAGCAACTGCCATGAGATCCTTCGCTGCGCTCGGGATGACCGTCTGTCTCAAGCCCTGGCCGGCCCGAGCCGTCGCCCAATACCTTCCCGCCAGTGATCTCGGAGCAAGACACGGCCGTGACAGCTGAAGCGCCAATGCCGAATGGGGCGGCCTCGCTCGAGCAACGATGGCGGGGTGAGCCGAGCCTACGCCACGTGCCGCTTGAACTCCAACTGCTTCTTCAGATGCGCGCCCTCCTTGGCCAGGATCTTGGCGGTGCGCTCGGGCGCGAAGCCGAGCTCGACGAAAGCCGGGCCGACATTGGCGACCTCGCGGTACTCGGCGATCTTGCCGTCGCGCAGGGTCATGATCGACACGCCCTCGAAGCCGACCCGCTTGCCTTCGGCCTCGGGCAACAGCGAGACATAGCTGAACGTGTAGTAGGCATAGAGCGTCCGCCCGTCGCTCACCGGCCGGTGCATGTCCCAGCGAAAGTCGCGGGCGGTGCGATGGAACCAATCGTCGATCATCTCGGCGATCTTCGCGTGACCCTTGAAGTCGCCGTAGAACACGTCGTGATAGACGCCGTCCTCGGTGAACAGGCTGGCGAAGGCCCGGCCGTCGCGCCGCTCGACGGCCGAGCAGAAAGCCTGAAGGAGTGCTGCAACATCCACGATTTGTCCTCCCGATCCTGCCGCAATCATGACTAAACTCGGCATCGCGACAAGGGAGGCTTGCGCATGAGTTTTTGGATTGTCGTCGGCATTCTCGTGCTGATCGGGCTGTGGGGCATCGCCGTCTACAACGGCCTGGTCGCCGGCCGCAACCAGGCGCAGACCGCCTGGAGCCAGATCGACGTGCAATTGAAGCGCCGCCACGACCTCATCCCCAATCTGGTGCAGGTCGTGAAGGACGCCATGGGCTACGAGCAGGAGACGCTCGTCAAGGTCGTGCAGGCGCGCAACGCCGCCATTGCCGCCGCCGGCAGCCCGGCGGCCGCCGGGCCGGCCGAGGCGGCGCTGACCCAGGCCACGCGCGGCCTGTTCGGCCT
>VGCQ01000349.1 GCA_016870055.1 Alphaproteobacteria bacterium
GCGAGCTGATCGATCTCTACCAAGTCGATCGTACCGGCGTGCAACAGTTGCGCGAGTTGCTGCGGCGCTGCCGCCAGCACGTCGCCAGCCTCGAAGCCAAGCGCCGCGATCTCGACACGCACATCCACGAATTCAAGGAAGTCGAAGCGCAAGTCAGCGTCGAGCTGCAACAGCGCGGCGCCGACGCCGACAGCGACTGAAGGAGGCATCGATGGCGGTCTACAAGGCCCCCCTGAAGGACATCAACTTCGTGCTGAACGAGGTGCTCGACGTGTCGAGCCTCGCCAAGTTGCCGGGCTACCAGGACGCCACGCCCGACGTCATCGGCGCCATCCTCGAGGAAGCGGCCAAGCTCTGCGAGAACGTGCTGTTTCCGCTCAATCGCAGCGGCGACGAGGAAGGCTGCACCTACGAGAACGGCGTGGTGCGTACGCCCAAGGGTTTCAAGCACGCCTATGACATGTTCCGCGAGGGCGGCTGGACGGCGGTGACGTGCGATCCCGAGTGGGGCGGTCAGGGGCTGCCGGCTACGGTCGGCTTCGCGCTGCAGGAGATGTTCACGGCGTCGAACCAGGCCTTCGCCATGTATCCCGGCCTCAGCCACGGCGCCTACGAGGCGCTGTCGCGTCATGGCTCGGAGGCGCTGAAGAAACTCTATCTACCCAAGCTCACCGACGGCACCTGGTCGGGCACGATGTGCCTGACCGAACCCCATTGCGGCACCGACCTCGGCATGCTGCGCACCAGGGCCGAGCTGCAGGCCGACGGCAGCTATTCGATCACCGGCACCAAGATCTTCATCTCGGCCGGCGAGCACGACCTCACCGAGAACATCATCCATCTGGTGCTGGCGCGCCTACCGGACGCGCCGGGCGGCACCAAGGGCATCTCGCTATTCCTGGTGCCGAAGTTCCTTTCCAAGGCCGACGGCCCCAATGGCGCAGTGACCGTGGGCGAGCGCAACGGCATCCGCTGCGGCGCCATCGAGCACAAGATGGGCATCAAGGCCAACGCCACCTGCGTCATGAACCTGGACGGCGCCAAGGGCTGGTTGATCGGCGAGCTGAACAAGGGCATGCCGGCGATGTTCGTGATGATGAACGCCGCCCGTCTCGGCGTCGGCATGCAGGGCCTGGGTATCGCCGAGACGTCGTACCAGAGCGCCGTCGCCTATGCGCGCGACCGTCTGCAAGGGCGCTCGCTCACCGGACCGAAGAACGCCGGGGGGCCGGCCGATCCCATCATCGTGCATCCCGACGTCCGACGCATGCTGATGATCCAGAAGTCGTTCACCGAGGCCGCGCGCGCTCTGTCGTTGTGGGTCGGCATGCTGATCGACGAGGCGCACAGCCATCCCGACGCCGACAAGCGCGCGGCGGCCGACGATCTCATCCAGTTGCTGACGCCGATCATCAAGGCGCACTTCACCGACATGGGCAGCGAGTGCGCCAACCTCGCGGTCCAGACCTATGGCGGTCACGGCTTCATCCGCGAGAACGGCGTCGAGCAGCTGGTGCGCGATGCCCGCATCACTCAGCTCTACGAGGGCACCAACGGTATTCAGGCGCTCGACCTGGTGGGCCGCAAGCTGCCGATGAAGGGTGGCCAGGCCGCCCAGCGCCTCTTGGGCGAAATGGGCGGCTTCGTCGCCAAGCACAAGAGCGACGACAAGATGAAGGAGTTCGTCGAGCCGCTGGAGAAGGCGCTGGGCCGCGTCCAGGACGCCGCCCTCTATGTGATGCAGAACGGCATGAAGAATCACGACGAGGCGGGGGCTGCGGCGACCGACCTGCTGCGCCTGATGGCGCTCACCGCCATGACCTTCATGTGGGGCCGCATCGCCGTCGCTGCGCACAAGGGACTGGCGGTGGGCAACGACAATGCCTTCTACAAAGCCAAGCTCACGACTGCGCGCTTCTACATCGCCCGCGTGCTGCCGCAGACCACCGCGCTCAACCACCAGATCAAGGCGGGAGCGGCGACGCTGATGGCGCTACCGGCCGAGGCGTTCTGATGCCGAGAATGTCTCATGTCGGAGCGCGGACCTTCAGGTCCGCATCATGATCATGAGCGGACCTGAAGGTCCGCCCTCCGGAGGAGCATGACGAGCGGCGCGAATTGCACGCCGTCCGGTGTTTCCTGGACGGAGCGGGCGGTCGGCTCAGGCCTCGACCCGGCGCAGCTCGAGCGTCTTGTCGACGGACAGCGGTAGGAGCCGAAGGTGAAGTCGATCCTCGCCTATGCCGCCGCGGCATTCCTCGAGATCGGCGGTTGCTTTGCCGTCTGGGCATGGTGGCGGCTCGGCGCCTCGGCCTGGTGGCTGCTGCCCGGCGCGGCGGCGCTCGGACTTTTCGCTTGGTTGCTTGCCCAGATCGACGTTGCGGCTGCCGGCCGCGCCTATGCCGCCTATGGCGGCGTCTACATCGCCGCCACCCTCGTCTGGCTGTGGATGGTCGAGGGTGCGCGCCCCGACCGATGGGACATCCTCGGCGCCTCGATCTGTTTGGTCGGTGCCGCCATCATCTTGTTCGCTCCGCATCGCGCACCAGGTTGAGCGTCGTTCCGCCCGACCGCGGTCGAGGCCTCGACTGCCTGTCGGCCATGGTGCCGTTGAAACTTTTCGGCTCGGGTGGGGCGTGGACGACCGAGATTCGCATCGGGTCGTTCGGAGGTCCGGTTTCGCCGGACGACATGGCAAGGCGATGGCACGTGGCCAAGCCGTGCTCGGCGTGGGGTTGCAGTGGCCTCTGCCGGAAACGAGACTGTTCGAGATTCACTCGGAGGAACTCGCCTGCATGTCCGCACCCCATGTGCTCGCCGATGTCAAAGACGGTATCGGCTGGCTGACGCTCAATCGCCCGGAATCGTTGAACGCCCTGTCGGCCGAGATGACCGACCTTTTGATCAGGCACACCGCCGAGTTCGAGAAGGATGCGAAAGTCCGTTGCGTGGTGATCCGCGGCGCCGGCACGCATTTCATGGCAGGGGGCGACATCAAGGGCTTTCACAAGTCGCTGACCGAGAACAAAGCCCAGCATCTCGCCGGCTTCGAGATGCGCGTCGTCAAGGCGCACCAGGCGATCTACCAGATCCGCCGCATGCAGAAGCCGGTGCTCGCGTCGGTGCAGGGCGCGGCGGCGGGCTTCGGCTTGTCGCTGATCCTGAACTGCGATCTGGCGATTGCCGCCGACGACGCTTTCTTCACGCTGGCCTACCGTCATATCGGGCTGTCGGCCGACGGCGGCGCGACCTACTTCCTGCCGCGCATCGTGGGCGAGCGGAAGGCGCTGGAGATCGCCTTGCTGGGTGAACGCTTCACGGCGCAGGAGGCCAAGGACAACAACATCCTCAACTGGATCGTGCCCAAGGCGAAACTGGCGGAAGAAACCGAGAAGATGGCGCGCAAGCTCGCCGACGGTCCGACGTTTGCGCTGGGCGTCGCCAAGCGGCTGATCCGCAGCTCGTTCGACAATTCCTGGGACGAGCATTCGCACCGCGAGGCCGAGGGACTGGCCGCGTGCGCGGCGACCGACGACCACTTCGAAGGGCTCAACGCCTTCCTCGAGAAGCGTGAGCCGGCGTTCAAGGGGGGATGAAGATGCAAGACCGTCACATCGGCGAGGTGCGCGTCACGCGCATCGAAGAGCAGATGGGGCCGGGCTTTCCGGCCAAGGATTTCTTTCCCGAGTTCGACGCCGAGACGTTCGCGGCCGAAGGCCGCTGGCTGGCGCCGAACTACTATCAGCCGGAGAGCGGGCGGCTGGTGACGTCGATCCATTCCTGGCTGCTGCGCACCGGCAAGCACACGATCCTGGTCGACTCGTGCAGCGGCAACCACAAGCCGCGGCCCGGCATGCCGCGGTTCGACATGCTGAACACCCGCTACCTCGATCGCCTACGCGAGGCCGGCGTCGAGCCCGAGGAGATCGATTTCGTGATGTGCACGCACCTGCACGTCGATCACGTCGGCTGGAACACCCGGCTCGACAACGGCAAGTGGGTGCCGACCTTCGCCAACGCCAAATACGTGATGTCGCGCGCCGACCACGACCATTGGGCGGCGATGGCCGGGAAACCCGACACGGCGGCCTTCGAGGTCAATACCTACAACGATTCGGTGCTGCCGATCGTCGAGGCCAGGAAAGCCGAGTTCGTGTCGGGCGAGCACGCAATGTGCGGCTGCCTGACGCTCAAGCCCGCCCCCGGCCACACACCGGGCCAGATGCGGGTGGATCTCGAATCGCGCGGCAAGCGCGCGATCTTCTCGGGCGACGCTCTGCACAATCCGGTGCAGGTGCCGATCTGGCGGTGGAACAGCGTCTTCTGTGCCGACCGCGAACTGGCGCGCAAGACCCGTCACGCCCTGCTCGCCGACTGCGTCGAGCAGGGCGCCCTCCTGATGCCGGCCCACTTCGCGCCGCCGCACGCCGCCTACATCAAGGCGAACGGCGACCGCTTCGACCTCGACTGGGACTTCGACAACAAGCGCGGCCGCTGAGGCTGCGGCGTCAACGGCCTTTCCAGTTGGGCTTGCGCTTCTCGGCGAAGGCCTTGGGGCCTTCGACCGTGTCTTCGCTGCGCGTCATGGCGACGAAGGCGGGGTAGTGCAGGTTGTGCGTGGCGACCTCGAGCGCCGGCACGTCGAGTGAACGCATCACGACCTGTTTGGTGGCGCGCACCGACATCGGCGAGCAGGCGAGGATGTCGTCGGCCCAGCGCCGGGCCTCCTTCAAGAGATCGGCGTGCGGCACGACGGCAGTGACGAAGCCAAGCTCGTAGCCTTCCTTGGCCGACACGTGGCGGCCGGTCAGCATCATGCCCATCGCCTTCTTGAGCGGGATCATGCGCGACAGCCGCTGCATGCCGCCGGCGCCGGCCGCCAGGCCGACCTTGGGTTCCGGCAGGGCGAAGGTCGCCTTGTCGGAGGCCACGATGATGTCACAGGCGAGCGCAATCTCGAAGCCGCCGCCCATGGCCACGCCGTTGACCGCAGCGATCACCGGCTTGTCGAGGTCGTGACGATTGGTCAGGCCGCCGAAGCCTTTCGCCGGATGGACCGGCCGCTTGCCGGTCTTGGCTTGCAACTCTGCATGGTATTTCAGGTCGTTGCCGGCGCAGAACGCCTTGTCGCCGGCGCCGGTGATGATGGCCACCCAGAGGTCGGGTTGGCGTGGAACTCGTCGAATGC
>VGCQ01000350.1 GCA_016870055.1 Alphaproteobacteria bacterium
CGAGATGGCCGAGACAATCGAGCGGTTGAGCGGCGGCAGCGCGGCCGGGCTGGTGTTCACGCCGCACTTGGTGCCGATGACCCGCGGCGTACTCGCCACCATTTACTGCCGCGGCCGCGCCACCACCGACCAGTGCCTGGAAGCGGCTCGACGCTTCTATGCCGGGCGCGCGTTCGTCCGCGTGACCGACAAGCCGCCGCAGACCAAATGGGCTACCGGCTCGAACCTGGCGTTTGTCAGCTATGCGGCCGATCCTGAGCGCAACCTGGTGATCGCGATGGGCGTGGTCGACAATCTCGGCAAGGGAGCCGCCGGCCAAGCGGTGCAGAACGCGAACCTGATCTGCGGCCTGCCGGAAACCGCGGGGCTGGACGGCGTCCCTGTTTGGCCATGATTCAAGGTGCGGACCTCGAGGTCCGCGCTCCAGCAAGACCAGCTTTACGACCTCAGCAGTGCCATCACCTTGTCGAAGGCCTGATCGGCGATGGTCTCGATTTCGGCCTTGGTGCGGTTCTGGATCGGGTGCGGCACGTAGACGACCGCCGGATCGAAGCCCAGCGAATCGCTTTGCGCGGCGACGCCATCGACGAAGCCGGTGGTGACGATGTTCACGCCGGGGATGCCGCGGCTCTCGAGGTTATGCAGGTCGTGCAGACTGCACGATGTGCAGGACCCTCAATCGCTGAGCGCGATCACCGCGATCTGGGCCTCGGCCGCGATCTGCTGCATCAGCGCCGTCGGCGCCACTTTGGTGTTGGTCGGCTTGGCGTAGCGCTTGGTGGCGACGCCGGCCTTGCGGAAGTGGCCTTCCAGGCGATCGATGAACTCGCCGCCGCGCGACTTGCCGATGTCCATCAGCGCCACCGTCCTGCCGTCGAGCGAGGGCGGCGGCGCAAGCCGAGATCGGCGCACCGATGCGCTTTCGGCGGTGGGATCACGCAGCTTCACTTGCATCGTCATAGGCGAATCTCCCTGGTAACGGCCTGGCATTCCTCGCGCACGCGCTGGCCCGGCCAGCCGCCGATGATGGCCGAGAATAGCCCGGCCTCACCGCCGGCGCGAACGATCAGCACGCCATCGGGCTGGAATTTGTCGACGATCTGGTCGGCATATTTGGGCGGCAGGCCCTCGGCGACGCCTTGCGCGCCCCACACCAGGTCGCGTCCGGGCCGTTTCAAGGCGAGGTACAGCTCGTTCTCGATGCGGCGCCGATCCCAGCCGCCGTCCTTGAAGATCTTGTAGTGTTCGGGCGTCAGCACCAGCACGGCATTGCCGGCATCGCACAATTTGGGGTGGCCGACGCCGAACAGGCCCAGCGCGAGCGAGCGCACCAATTCCTCGGGCGTTCGCGACTTCTGGTCGATGAAACCGTGCACGCCCTCGCCGTGGAACAGCGTGACGGCGCTCTTGCCCGGCGCGATGCCACGGCGCACCGACAAGGGCTCCCAAACGGGATCGGACTCATCCTCGGCAAAGCAGAAAGTGTACTTGCCGGGATTGCCCAGGGTCGCGCGATCGATGGCGCCGGGCAGGCCGCCGCCGACATTGCGGACGATCAGCTGCAGGGCGCGGCCGATCGTGGCGTTGGCGCGATTGCCCTGGCCCAGCGCGTTGATGCCGCTGTTCATGCCGATCGCCCTGGCGATCGGGCCGTTGATGATAACCAGCGGGCCGGAGAAATGCGTGGTGCACAACAGCCCGTGCAGCACGAACAAGGGATCGAGCGCCGCCTCCAGGACGCCCAACACGACCGGCATGTATTCCGGCTTGCAGCCGGCCATCACGGCGTTGATCGCCACCTTCTCGACGGTGCACGGCGCCAGGTTGGGCGGGATCAGGCCCACCACTTCGTCGGGCTTGCGTTCGGTGCCGCCCAGCATGCGCAGGATGCGCTCGTCGGTCGGCGGCACGACCGGCAGGCCATCGCTCCAACCGCGCTCGAAGCAGGCCTCGATCGGATCGTCCCAGTTGCCGACCGAGATCTGCCGCGACTTCAGGCCGGGCTCGCCATAGCGCGCGATCAGCGCTTCGTGCACGCCCGGCTCGACGCTCTTGGAGCCGCAGCCCGGCTGCCAATCGGGCAGACCATCACCCACCGCCGCTGCGCCGGCGAGCCGCGTCCATTCCTTGCGATCCCAGCCCACGGTGCGTTCCACTTCGCGGCCGTCCTTGAAGCGGATCAGCGTCGGCACGGTCTCGACCTTGAGATGGAAGGAGCGTTCCAGGTCATGATCGTCGATCACGGCGCGCACGCCGGCCGGGAACGTCGGATCGTCCTGGCTGACCACGGCGAGCGGCCCGGCGCGGTCGAGGCTGCGCATGACCGGCTCGACCATCACACAGGTCGGGCAGTCGCGCTTGGCGACGATCACGAAGCCGTCACGGGGCAGGTTGTCAGTCATCGAGCAATGCCTCCACCTGTCGGTCGATGAACGCCGCATCCTCGGGATTGGCGAGCGGATTGCCGGCGCGGTGACCCCATTGCGAAGGGATCTCGACCAGCTTGCCGCGCTTGAGATGCGGCAGCTCGGCGCGATTGTCGTCGGTCTGGAAGTAGAGATCGGTGGCCGACGGCATCAGCAGGACCTTGGCCTTGATCGCCGCCAGGGCCATCGCGAGGTCGCCGCGAAAAAGATCGTTGGCGGAGATGTCGCCGTTCTGCCAGGTCCAGAGCTGGGCCATCAGATCGCGCGCATCGCGGCGCAGGAAACCGGCTTCCCAGGAACGCACCAGGAAGTCCTCGAGGCTGCTGAACCCCAGCCCGCGCCACATCTCGCGGCGATAGAAAGTCTGGCTGAGCGCCCAGCCGGCATAGATGCGGCCCATCGCGCGCAGGCCGTCCTGCGGCGTGCGCGCTGCCTGGACCGCGCTGCGCACACCTTCCAGGAAGACGAAGTTGTGCGGCGCTGTCTTGGCCGATCCGCAATTGACGACGATGCGCTCGACAGCTTCGCCGAACAGCGCCGCCCAGTGATAAGCCTGTTGGGCGCCCATCGACCAGCCATAGACCATCTTCACCCGATCGACGCCGAACAGCTCGGCCAGCAGGCGGCGCTGCTGCATGACGTTGTCGTAGGTCGTCACCTCTGGGAACTCACCCGGCGTATTCGACGGCGAGGACGACAGCCCGTTGGTGAACATGTTGGGGATGACGATGAAGTAACGGCTGGGGTCGAGGCAGTGCTCGACCGAGACCAGCCACTCGATGTCGGTGTGATGCGCCGAGTAGCTGGTCGGATAGACGATGACGTTGTCGCGCTTGGCCGACAAGGTCCCGAAAGTCTTGTAGACGATCCGCGCACCCCCGAGCGTGCCGCCGCGCTGCAAGGCGAGATCGCCGCACTCGAACACGCCTTCACTGGTCCTCACGTCAGACTTCGCGCGATCTCGCGCTGCACCTGGATGTAGCCCTTGGCGATGTATTTCAAATGCGGCCGCAGATAGCGATGCGCCTCCGGCAGGTTATGGAAGGCGATGTTGGGAAACAGGTGATGCTCGGCGTGATAGGGCAGGTTCCACATCAGGAAGCGCACGATGGGGTTGCTGAGGGTCGTGCGCGTGTTGGCGAAGCCGTCGTCGGAGTTGGGGCAGAGCGTGTGCTCACACAGGAGGTACAGCCGCAGGAACGGCAGGCCGACCAACAGCGGGATGAACCACACCCACAGCACGACCGTCGTTCCGAGCGCTATCGAGCCCACGATCAAGGCGCCGTAGAGGACGAGCAGCCAGCGGCCCCAGCGCCGTACCTCCGGCCAGGCGGCGGGGTGGATGTAGTCGACATCGCCGCGATGGCCGAACGGGAACAGAAAGATGTCGCGCAGGCGCAGCAGCAGGAACGGGATGGAGCTGACGCGAAACAGGTACTGGCCCCAGGTGCGCGGCGTGCCCGACGTGATCAGCTCGGGATCGCGCTCGGGATCCTGCGTGTAGCGGTGGTGGGCCAGATGATAGTGCCGATAGAAAGCGGCGTTGTTCAGGATCGCCGCGCCGGAGAAGAAGGCGAGAAGATCGGCCAGCCAGCGCGTCTTGAACGAGCCGTAGTGCACCGATTCGTGCATGGCGCCGAACAGCGAGTTGATGAAGATGCCCTGCAGCAGCAGAGCGGGCACGACCCACCAGGTATCCTTGGCCGCCAGCACCAGCCAGCCGCCGGCCACCAGCAGCGCCAGATGGCCCGCCGTCTGCACCAAGCCATGCCGGTCGAACCGGGCGTAGAGACGCTTCAGCACGTCCGCCGGCACGACCCGCATCTGGCGGGCGCGTTGGCCGGTTACGGTATAGGCGCCCACAACCCGTCCCGATAGGCGCGCTCGGTGCGCGCCTCGCCCGCTTTTTTCTCTTCTTCGCTCAGGCCCAACTGATCGCCGATAATGCGGCTGATCACCGGGAAGCTACCTTTGGGTTGGGCGTAGTCGTCTTCCCACAGCCTGGAACGCAACAGCGCCTTGGCGCAGTGCAGGTAGGCCTGCCGAACCGAAATCACGACGGCACACTTGGGCGTCTTGCCCTGCACCGCCATCGAGGCGAGCAGCTCGGGATCGACCGACAGCCGCGCCGTGCCGGCGATCCGCACCGTCTCGGTGACGCCGGGAAGCAGGAAGATCAGGGCGATCTCGGGATTCTCCAGAAGGTTCTTCAACGTGTCGAGCCGGTTGTTGCCCGGCCGGTCGGCCAGCGCGACGGTGTGCTCGTCCAACACTTTGAACGCGCCCGGCGGGTCGCCGCGCGGCGTCACGTCTTGCTTGCCCGAGGCGTCGGCGGTGGCGACCAGGCAGATCGGCGATAGGCCGATGAAGCGGCGCATATGGCCATCGATGCGGCCGATATCCTTCAGTGCCGCGCCCTTGGATACGGCGCCGTAAGACGCCACCAGCGCGGCCGCGGCGGCGGCATCGAGCAAGACGGGCGAGCGGGGGGCGAGAGCGTCGGGCATCGGAACCTCCGAAAGGACATCAACCCTAGCATGATTCACGCCGGTGGCTCTCGGCGCGGCGGAAGCAAGAGACAAAAAAAGCCCGACCACAGATCCGTGGTCGGGCACTCAGGCCTTTTGTCTCTCGGTGAATCCTTAGCATGCGGCGGCGTTGTCATCCAAGCCGGCTTGCCGCCAAACCCCTGCATGCCGGGCGTAGCTGACTTGTGCGATCCGACTACTTGCCGAACTTGTCGAAGGGCGGTCGCAG
>VGCQ01000351.1 GCA_016870055.1 Alphaproteobacteria bacterium
GGTCGTGAACGCCCAGCAGGTCGAGGCTGTGCTGTTCGGCGAGAGCGGCGTCGTGCCGGCTTTGCGCAAAGGCGGCCTGATCATGCAGTGCGCCACGGTGCCGGCAGCGTTTGCCAAGTCGCTGGGGGAACGCTTGGCGTCATCGGGCCATGTGCTGCTCGACGCGCCGATGTCGGGCGGTCGGGCGCGCGCCGAATCGGGCGAGCTCACCTTCATGGCCTCGGGCGCTCCCAAGGCGTTTGCGGCGGCAGAGTCCATCCTGTCCGCGACCTCGGCCAAGGTGTTTCGCCTCGGCGACGCACCCGGCATCGGTTCGCTGATCAAGACCGTGAACCAGCTTTTGGCCGGCGTGCATATTGCGAGCGCCGCCGAGGCGATGGCGCTTGCCGCCAAGGCGGGCGCCGACACGCGCGCCGTCTACGAAGTGATCTCGGCCAGCGCCGGCAATTCCTGGATGTTCGGCAACCGCGTGCCGCACATGCTCGACGACGACTACACGCCGCTCTCGGCCGTCGAGATTTTCGTCAAGGATCTCGGCCTGGTGTTGGGTACCGGCCATGAGCATCGTCTGCCCCTGCCCATGGCGGCGGCGGCGCACCAGATTTTCCTGGCGGCTGCCGGCGCGGGCTGGGGTCGCCTCGACGATGCGGCGATCGTGAAAGTCTACGAACAGGCCGGCGGCTTCAAAGTCGCCTCGCCCAAGAAGTAGTCTCCTGCCATGCATCGCGACCGCTTCACCAAGATCGTCGCCACTTTGGGGCCAGCGTCGTCCAGCGTCGAGCGCTTGCGGTCTCTGTTCGAGGCCGGTGCCGACGTCTTTCGTCTCAATTTCAGCCACGGCGAACAGGACGATCACCGCCGGCGCGTCGACCTGTTGCGCAGCTTGGAGAAGGAGTACAAGCACCCGATTGCCATCCTGATGGACCTGCAGGGCCCCAAGCTCCGGCTCGGCACCTTCGCCAAGGGCCCACTGGAGCTGACCAAGGGCCAGAAGCTGCGCTTCGACCTCGACAGCGCCCCCGGCACGGCAAAACGCGTGCCACTGCCTCATCCGGAGATCTTCAAGGCGGCCAAACCGGGCGGCATCCTGCTGATCGACGACGGCAAGGTGCGGCTGCGCATCGTGGCGCACGACGACAAGACGATCGATAGCGAAGTCGAGGTGCCTGGCCCGATCAGCGATCGCAAAGGTGTCAACTTGCCCAACCTCGTGATCCCGCTGTCGCCCATGACGGCCAAGGATCACAAGGACCTGACCTTCGGCCTGTCGCTCGGCGTCGACTGGGTGGCGCTGTCCTTCGTGCAGCACGCTCACGATATCGCCGAATTGAAAAAGCTCGTCGGCGGCCGCGCCGCCGTGATGGCCAAGCTCGAGAAGCCGGCTGCCATCGAGCATCTCGACGAGATCATCGAGCAGAGCGACGGTATCATGGTGGCGCGCGGCGACCTCGGCGTGGAGATGCCGCCCGAGGCCGTGCCGCCCCTGCAGAAGCGCATCCTCGCCGCCTGCCGCGTCGCCGGCCGACCCGCCATCGTCGCCACCCAGATGCTCGATTCGATGGTCCATTCGCCGACGCCGACGCGTGCCGAGGCGTCGGACGTCGCGACCGCGGTCTATGACGGCACCGATGCCGTCATGCTCTCGGCGGAGTCGGCGTCGGGTGACTATCCGGTGGAAGCCGTCACCATCATGGATCGCATCCTGAAGAGTGTCGAAGCCGACCCGCTCTACCGCCGGCTGATGGATGCCAGCCGCCGCGAGCCCGAGGCGACGACGGCCGACGCGATCAGTGCGGCGGCCCGGCAATGCGCCCACACGCTGTCGGCAGCGGCAATCGTCACCTACACCAACACCGGCTCGACGACCTTGCGCGCCGCACGCGAGCGGCCGGATGTGCGCATCCTCTGCCTCACGCCCAATATCCACACGGCGCGGCGCATGACGCTTGCCTGGGGCGTCCATCCGGTGCACGGCGAGGATGCCCACAATTTCGGCGACATGGTCGCCCGCGCCGTACGAGTGGCGCGCAAGGAACAGATCGCCAAGGAAGGTCAGCGTCTCGTGATCACCGCCGGCGTGCCGTTCGGCACGCCGGGCGCCACCAACATCCTGCGCATCGCCTACGTCTGACCGCGATGGCCATATGGGGATGGCGGCCGGCTCTCCCCCGTATCTCTCCCTACCGAACAAGGAGCGATACGTTGACCCACCCTCTCCATCGGCGCGGTGCCCTCGGCCTCGCTTTCGCGTCAGTTGTGACGTCTGCCGCCGCTCAAGGCTCGCGCGGCTCGGACGGCCCGCCGCAGGGCGGCGAGCGACGCGGACCACCGTTCGACAAGATTGCGCAGGATCTCGGCATCCCGGCTGATCGCGTCCGGGCCGCGTTCGAGCAGGTCGGCCCACCGCCACGCAGCCAGAACGGCCCGCCGTCTGAGCAGCAGCTGACCCAGCATGCCCAGCAGCTCGCTGCCGCCATGAAGGTATCGGTCGACAAGCTGCGGCCCGTGCTCGACAAGTACCGGCCGTCCGGGCCGGCGCAGCGCCAGCAGTAGCCAACCGCGCGCGACTTGCGACCGGGGAGATCGCCCTGGAGAGCCGGCCTGGCAGGCGATAGGCGACCAACCTCCATAGAATCGCCCACGTCCGACCACGAAATCGACGGGGATATCGCCGGAAAATCGCCCGTAAGCGTTGTCAGGAGAATCATCCCTTCGAGAGGCGATCATGGACCGCAAAGTCAGCAAAGCACCGGCCGCAATGCGTCCTCATCGCCGATTGGCGCTCACATGGGTCGACGTCCTGGTGATCATTGCCACAATTCTGACATTCGCCGCGATCGCCAGCGCGACGGTTGGCCGAACCAAAATGTCATCGGCGTCGCGCATACAGACCCTTGCGACCGAGACCAGCCCGATCATCGACGATCCCGGCTTAGTGAAGGCGCGGATCAGGCTGGCCACGGGCGGTCCCTGGGGTTGGCGGCAGCTCCTAGAGCATAGTCCGCCCAACTGAAATCAGCTGGGCGGACTATGCCTTGCTGAACTGGCGTCAGAACCACCGCGTTTCCTGTCAGATGGAACCGCGGGCGGTTCCATCTGACAGGAAGCCGCTCTATCGGCGCTTGTCGATCACGCGCCGCGCCTTGCCCACCGATCGCTCCACCGCGCCGGGAGCTGAAATCTCGACCTTTGCCGACAGGCCGCACATGGCCTTGAGCCGATGCGCAAGGTCCTGCGCGGCTCGTCCTGTGGCTGCGCCATCGAGCACTGCTCTCGCCTCGACACGCACCAACAGATCGTCCAGCGCACCGGTTCGCGATAGCTCGATCACGTAGTGTCCGGGCAAAGCCGGATCGCGCAGGATCTGCTCCTCGACCTGGCTCGGGAACAGATTGACACCGCGCACGATCAGCCTGTCGTCGCCGTGGCCGGTCATCTTGGCCATGCGCCGCATGCGCGTGGCGCGCCGACGCTGTCGGCCACGGCGATCGTGACGTGCGCCAACACAGGTTCAACGGCTCTACGCGTAGCGCTCGAACGGCCCGAGGTCCGCATCCTCCGCCTCACGCCCAAGCTCAACACGGCGCTTAGGTTCTCGTTCGCTCGGGCCGTCCATGCCATGCCGGGCGAGGACACACTCGACTTCAGCGAGATGGCCGCGCGCGATTCGGGCCACGTGTCAGCCACGGATCGCCAAGCCCGGCCAGCGGTTGGTGATCACCGCGAGTGCCCCTTCGACACGCCGGGTGCGACCAATATCCTGCGTGTCGCCCAGGCCTAGCGCCGGTGCTCACGGCACCGTCAGAACCAGATAGAGATCGTTGCCCGACAGCATCACGGACGGCGTGATGCCCGTCGGGAAGTCCCTGAACAGCACCATGCTGGTGATCGGCCCGCCTGAGAAACCGTGGCGCGCGGTAATCAGCCGTGTCTTACTGCTCCTGGTGCCGGGCAGCACGAAATACTTGCGCGCCCTGATGAGCAGCGATCCGTCGCTGAACAGCGCGGTTTCCTCGATGTCGAGCACCGGTGTCCTGCCTCCCTGGAAATTATCCACCTCGACGGTCAGCACGCCGGCGGCGCTCTGCGTGTAGTTGCGGACGCTCCACGTGCCCGCAATCCCGAGATCGAACCTACCGCCGTTGTTGACGATCGCGCCGGCCATCCCGCCCGACGAGCCATAGCCGCTATCACCGACGACCGCTCCGCCGTACGAGCCGTACGGTTGCAGCGTGATGTTCGTGACGTTGACTCCGACCACCGCGGCCTCGACCTCCCACACGCCGGATGCGGTCAGGTCCCGGCAGACCAGCCCGCCGCTGCCGTCGGAAGTCACCTGGCAGTTTGCGCCGACGACGACCTTCCCGACCGTGAAGTTGGTGTTCGACGGAATGATGAGGTAGGACAGATAACGCAGCTCAACAGAGCCAGTGATCCTGCCGTCTCCGGTCTGCGTGCCGATCTGGTTCTGCACGATCGACTGGCCGCTAAACGACGTGGCATTGCCGCAGACAATGGGGCCGCGATTGTCGAGCGTGCCGAGAACCTCGACGCCACATGTCAGAGAGCCGTGGGTTCTCACGGCCCCGGTCTCGAACGTCTGCCCTGCAGGCACCTCCAGGGTCGCGTTGGTTAGCTCGACATCGCCGATGACACCGCCCGTCAACCCGATGAGCCTCGAGCCCTCGCCGACATAGTTGACGTTATTGCCGACGACCCGCAGGGAAACGGTCACCCTCGTCCGGTGGTCGGCGAGGTGCGGGCTGGAGATGTTAAGGAACGAGTACCCAGTGCTCTGGATGGCGCTGCCGTTCGAGCTCCCGATCGTAACGTCCGCCGTGATGATTCTGACGTCGTGCGTGAGCTCGAAGGTTCGCTGGACGTCGATCGCCGTGGCCCGGCCTGCATTGACGTCGCTGATCGCTTGGTTGAGCGCGGTCTCCGACATCACAACAAGCGTGCCGGAGGCGGTAGTCTTGGTAGTGCTTGACATGGCTAATTCCTCCAACGCTTGCAGTCTGTATAGCCAAACAGGGTTTGTCGACAGATACATCGCACAATCGGCAAGGTATGAACCTCAGAACCCACAGGGATGGACGGAAAAGCGCCATCGTAGAGTTTTTCAGACGGAGCAACGCGCCGAGGCGAACGTAAATGCAATTCGCGGACGGCCGTCCG
>VGCQ01000352.1 GCA_016870055.1 Alphaproteobacteria bacterium
GATCTCGATGCCGTGCAGCAGCGAACCGATCGAGGGCATCGGCCGATAGCTCGAATCGGTGTGCCACTGGCGTGACGACGAGAGCTGCTTCTGGCCGGGCTCGCTGGGCGGCAGCAGACGGTTCCGCTCGTCGACGTTGGAGACCAGGAAAATCTCCTTCACGCGATCGGAGCGCAGGCTGAGCGAGGTCTGATGAAAGACCTCCGGCTCGCCGAAGTAGCGCGTGAAGGCGACATGCTCGGCGTCGCTGACCGGCTGATCGGGGAACACCAGCACCAGATGCTTCATCCAGGCGTCGTGGATCCGTCGCACCGTCTCGGCATCGACCGGCCGGCGCATGTCGACGCCGCCGATCGCGGCGCCCAGGGCGGGATGTCGGGGCGTGATCGTGATGGCCATCGCGTCCTCCCTAACCGTTCTCGATATCGTAGCGCAGCCAGATGGCGCCGCCCTCCAGCGTCTCGCAGCTCTTCAAGGTCATGGCCGTCACCGGCGCCGTCGGACCCGTCATCTCAGATTCAGAGTCGAACACATACGGCCCGCCCCGCGCGCCGTCGACGGTCGGCACGATGGCGAGGCTGAGCTCGTCCAGAAGGCCGGCGCGCAGGAACGAGCCATTGGCTTTGCCGCCGCCTTCGACCAACAGGCGCTCGATGCCGAGCTCCTTGTTGAGGATTTCCAGCAGCAACGCCAAATCGAGCTCGGTCTTTCCGGCAAACAGATAGCCGACACCCTCGGCGCGCAGCGCTTCGAGATGCGCATCGGGAACCTGCTCGGTCAGCACGACGACGATGGGATCGCCACCGATGTCGGACCGGCCCCAGGCGATCTTGCCCTGGGCGTCGAGCACCACCCCATAAGCCGCGGCGTCGCGCTTGGGCAGCCAAGGCGTGCGTGGATAGGCTTGGCGGGCGGCTTGCGCCGGATAGGACTCGCGCTTGGCGAACTCGCGGCCGGTCACACGGCCGATCAGCCAGGCGTCGCCTCCGAGCTTGTCGTGCAGGACCTCGAACAGGTTGCCCGACTTCCCGCGCGTCGGCCGCTGGCGGCTCTGCCAGGTCCGGCCGTCGACGCTCGACACCATGTGGCAGATGACGTGGGGCTTCATTTCTCGCGCACGATCAACGAGCCGAACTTGTGCACCTCTGCCGTCTGGCCGGGCAGCAGCAGCGTCGTGGCGTCGAGCTGCTTGACGATCGCCGGTCCCTCCAGCAGTGCGCCGGCGCCGAGCCTGGCGCGGTCGTAGACCGGCGCCTCGGCGGGGCCGCCGGCGAGCGAGATGCGCTGCCCGCCGACGATGGCGTTCGACGCGGGCCCGCGCTCGGCGATCTCGCCCAGCTTCAGCGCCGGCAGCAGGCCGAGCGCGTCGACGCGCAAAGTCACCAGCTCGACCGGCACCTCGTCGAGGCGAAAGCTGTAGAGCCGCTCGTGCTCGGCATGGAACGCGGCGATCACCTGATCGAGCGCCGCCTGATCGGTGGCGCGGCCGGACCATGGCAGGGTGAGCTCGCTGCCCTGATCCTCGTAACGCAGGCTGGCATGCCAGGCGAGACGGCGGGCATCCGCGCCGACACCCTCGTCGTCGAGCCACTGCAGGGCGTCGCGCTCCAGGCCCTGGAAGACCTCGGCGATCTGCGCCAGATCGAAGCGGCCCTTGCGCTGCACGCAGCTCCTCGAAAACTCGGCGCGCAGGCTGGAGGCGAGCAGGCCGAGCGCCGACAACACGCCGGGCGCCGGCGGCACGAGCTGCAGGGGGCAGCCGATCAGCCGGGCGAGCGCGCCGCCATGCAAGGGGCCGGCGCCGCCGAACGGCACCAGGGTGAAGTCGCGCGGATCGTGGCCGCGTTCGACCGACACGACGCGGATCGCGCCCAGCATGGTGCTGTCGATGATGTCGAGGATGCCGCGCGCCGCCTGGTCGACCGACAGGCCGAGCGGCGAGGCGATCTTGTCGTCGATGGCGCGGCGGGCGGCCGCGAGATCGAGCGTGAAGCTGCCGTCGAGCAGGCCGTCGGGCAGATGGCCCAGCACGAGATGGGCGTCGGTGACGGTAGGCTGCGTGCCGCCGCGACCGTAACAGACCGGACCGGGATCGGCGCCGGCGCTTTGCGGGCCGACGACCAGGCCGCCGGTCTCCGACAGCCGCGCCAGCGAGCCGCCGCCCGCGCCGATCGTCGTCAGGTCAACCATCGGCAGAGTGACGCGCCAGTCGGCGATGCGGCCGTTGGTGGTGAGGCCGGGCACGCCGCCGCGCACCAGGGCGATGTCGGCCGAGGTACCGCCGATATCGATGGTGATCAGGTCGCCGAAGCCCGCCTGGCCCGCGACGAAGGCCGCGCCGACGATGCCCGCGGCCGGGCCCGACAGCGCGGTCTCGACCGGCGTGCGGCGGATGGCGCGCGTGCTGGCGACGCCGCCGGAGCTTTTCATCAAGAGCAGAGGGGCCGCGATGCCGCGCTCGCCGGCGCGCCGCTCGAGCTTCTCGACATAGGTCGAGACCACCGGCATGACATAGGCGTTGAGCAGCGTCACCACGCTGCGTTCGTACTCGCGCAGCACCGGCAGGACCTCGCACGACAGCGACACCAGCGCCTCGGGATGCTCCTCGCGCAGGATCGCCGCGACGCGTTTTTCGTGGGCATCGTTGGCGTAGGAATGCAGCAGCACCACGCCCACCGTGGCGATGCCCTCGGCCTTGATCTCGCGCGCCGCGCGGCGGATCGCCGCCTCGTCGAGCGGCTCGATCTCCGCCCCGTCGGGCGCGACGCGGCCGGCCGCCTCCCAAACATGCTCGGGCGGCACCGGCCGCGGCGGTTTCTGCCAAGTGAAGAGGTTGGCGCGCCGCGGAATGTCGTGACGACCGATCTCCAGCACATAGCGAAAGCCCGCGCTCACGATCAGCGCCGCCTTGGGTCCCTTGCGCTCCAGGATCAGGTTGGTGGCGACGGTCGTGCCGTGCAGCACGCGGCCGACCTTCGCCGCCGCGACGCCGGCCTGGCCCAGCACGACGCCCAGCCCGTTGCCGAAGCCTTCCGAGGGATCGTGCGGCGTCGACGGCGTCTTGCCGACGATCAGCCGGCCGCTCGCCGGATCGTAGAGCGTGACATCGGTGAAGGTGCCACCGGTGTCGACGCCGATGATGGGGCCGCTCATGCCAGGTATTCCTTGTAGCCGTTCTGATGGAACAGCGCGGCGGCCGGCCGATCGGCGCGGCGCTCGGCGGTCGCCGCGGCATCGACCGAGCGGCTGTCGCGGCTCAGGATCACGCCGTAGTCGCGTTCGGCGCTGTCGCGACTGACGAAGCCGCCGCGCACGTCGGCCAGCACGCGCTCGGGCTCGCGGTCGAAGGGATGGCCCCAACCGCCGCCGCCGCCGGTCTCCAGGCGGATGACGTCGCCGCGCTTCAAGAGATTGCCGTCGCTCAAAGGCTTCAGCGCGCGCTGATCGGGCCGGCCGGGATTGACGGTGCAGCGGCCGGCGCGTCCCGCCTGGCCGCCGGCGACGCCCCATGGCGGATGATCGATGGCGTCGAGCCGCACCGACAGCACCGCTTCCTTGGCCATCACTTCCAGCTCGCGCACCACGCCGCAACCACCGCGCCAGCGGCCGGGACCGCCAGTGTCGGGGTTCAGCGCATAAGTGCGCACGCGCACCGGGTAGGAGATGTCGACGAACTCGGCCGGATAATTCTCCTGCGCCACGAGGTAGACCGCGTCGTGGCCGTCGGCGAACGGCCGCGCGCCGTAGCCGCAGGCCACGCCGTCCGACATCAGGAAGCGTTCGCCTTCCATCGAGGTGCCGCGGATCAGCCAGATGACGTAGGGACTGTGCGAGGCCGCGGCCTGGCCGCCCGACGCCTGGTTGATCAACCCGAGATAGCCCGAGAGGTTCCGGAGCATGGTGACGCCGCGATGGCCCAGCGCGGCGGGAAAGCGCGGCTGCAGGATCGAGCCGTCGCGCAGCTTGACCTCGTCGAACAGCGATTCGGCACCGGCGTTGAGCGAAATCTCGGTGCTGCTGCCCAGGAGATAGACGCCGACCAGCACGCCGGGCGCCTTGCGGTTCAGCACCAGGTTGACCGGCCCGCGCGTCTGGTCGTCGCTTTCGGTTTGATCGAGCAGGAAGCGGCCGTCCTCGGTCGCTTCGAGCTTGTAGCGCAGCGCGATCGGGCCGCTGCCGTGGCCGTCGGTGTCGATGGCCTCGGCGAAGCGATAGGTGCCGGGCGGCACCAGGGCGCGCAGCCGGCCACGCACCGCCTCGCCGGTGCGCTTCAGGAGCTCGTCGAAGGACGCGCGCAGCACGCGCGCGCCGAAGCGCTGCGCCAATTCCTCCAGCCGCTTCTCGCCCAGCGCCACGGCCGCCAACATGGCGCGCAGGTCGCCGCGCACCAAGGCGGGGAAGCGGCAGTTGCGGATGAAGACGCGCAACAGGTCCTCGTTGACCACGCCGTCGCGCTTGAGCCGCACCGTCGGCACCATGATGCCTTCCTGGAAGATCTCGGTGCAGTCGGCCGACAGCGAGCCCGGCCGCATGCCGCCGATATCGGCGAAGTGCGCCCAAGTCTGCGAGAAGCCGATCAGCCCGTCCTCGCCGTAGACCGGCGAGACCAGCACCTGGTCGGGCGTGTGGGTGACGGCGCCGCGCGATTCGTAGCAGTCGTTGTACCAGTAGATGTCGCCCGGTTTCATGGTCTCGGGCGGAAAGCGGTCGAAGATCGGCGTCACGAGATCGGAGGCGAAGGGCAGCGCCTTGCCGGCGATCAGTCGGCCGTCGGCAGCGTAGAGGCCGGAGGCGTAGTCCTTTTTTTCACGGATGAAGGGCGACATGGCGGTACGCTCGATCAGCACCTCCATCTCGGACTGAATGGCGCGGATGCCGCCGCGAATGATTTCCAGCGTCACCGGATCGACGCCCTCGGTCAGAAGGGCCGCGCTGCGCTGCTGTGCCATGATCCGAACTCCTGTTGCCGGCGAGGCTATCAAGCCCGGCCCACCGCCGCATCAATCGGCTTCGCGCAGAGCGGAACGGGCGCTTGACGGGGTCTCACGCCTGCGCGGAACATCGCCGGGGGAGAAGCCAGGGGGCCTCATGCGTCACGTATCGCGTCGCGCCGTTCTGCAGTCGGCGATCGCTGCACCGATCCTCGCAGCACCGGCCATCGGACACGCT
>VGCQ01000353.1 GCA_016870055.1 Alphaproteobacteria bacterium
GCATGCTGATGGTCGGCAAGGGCTGACAGCCGCTCTACTCGTCGCCTTTGCGGAACGGCGAGTACTGCATCAGCTCCTCGATCTCCTGCTCGACGGCCGGCCGCTCGCGCTTCAGGAAGTCGTCGACGGCGCGGCGGAAGCCGGGATCGACGATCCAGTGCGCCGAGAAGGTCGGGACGGGAAGATAGCCACGCTGGATCTTGTGGTCGCCCTGGGCACCGGCTTCGACGTGCTTCAGGCCATGGGCGATGGCGTAGTCGATCGCCTGGTAGTAGCAGGCCTCGAAATGCAGGAAGGCGTGGCTTTCCAGGCAGCCCCAATAGCGGCCGTAGAGCGTATCGTCGCCCTTGAGGTTGAGCGCGCCGCCGACCGGCCGGCCGTCGGCTTCGGCCATCACCAGTACGACCTTGTCGGCCATGGTGTCGCCCAGGATGTCGAAGAACGAGCGCGTGAGGTAGGGCGAGCCCCACTTGCGGCCGCCGGTGTCCATGTAGAAGGCGAAGAAGGCGTCCCAGTGCTCGGGCTTGATGTCGGCCCCCGAAAGCGCCCGCAGGGTGAGCCCCTCGCGCCGCACCGAGTCGCGCTCCTTGCGGATCGCCTTGCGCTTGCGCGAGGCGAGTGCGGCCAGGAAATCGTCGAAGCAGCCGTAGCCGTCATTGTGCCAGTGATATTGCCGGCCGAGCCGCAGCAGCCAGCCGCGTTCGCCGAAGCGCTTCCAGTCGGCTTGGCTGCAGAAGGTGGCATGAACCGAGCTGATGCCGTTGTCGCCGGCGATCTTGGCCATCATGTCGATCATGGCGTCGCAGACGCCCGAGGCGTAGGGGCCGGGCCGCGTGAAAAGGCGCGGGCCCGGCACCGGCGTGAAGGGAACCGCGACTTGCAGCTTGGGATAGTAGCGGCCGCCGGCGCGCTCGAAGGCCTGAGCCCAGCCGTGATCGAAGACATATTCGCCCTGGCTGTGGCCTTTGACGTAAAGCGGCGCGGCGCCGAGCAGCGTGCCGTCGCCGGCCTCGGCCAGCAGGTATTGCGGCTGCCAGCCGGTTCGTCGTCCGACCGACTTGGAATCCTCCAGCGCCTTGAGAAAGCGGTGGCTCAGGAAGGGGCTGCCGGCCGCGCCCGGCGCCAGCGCACAGGCATCCCATTGGTCGGCGTCGACCGCCGCCAGGGACTCGACCAGGCGCAGACCGACGGTCGGTGAATCGTCCAGCATGGTCCGAGCATAGCGCGAATCGCGGCGGAAATTGCGCCCCGATTCGGGCGGCGCTACTCGGCCGGCTTGTGTCGGCCGGCGAGCTCGTCGGCCGACCGGCTGAAGCGGCGTTTTGCCCACAGGCTGAGCCGATCGATGTAGACCAGCACGACCGGCACCACGACCAGGGTGAGCAGGGTCGAGCTGATCAGGCCGCCGATCACCGCGTGCGCCATCGGCGCGCGTTGGCTGGCGCCTTCGCCGAGGCCGAGCGCCAGCGGCATCATGCCGAAGATCATGGCGAGCGTGGTCATCAGGATCGGCCGCAGCCGGATCGAGCCCGCCTCGAGCAAGGCGGCATCGACCGGCGTGCCGCGGGCGCGCGCCTGGTTGAAGAAATCGACCAAGAGGATGGCGTTCTTGACGACCAGGCCCATCAGCATGATGAAGCCGATGGCGCTGAAGATGTTGAGCGTGGTGCCGGCGATCAGCAAGCCGAGGAACACGCCGATCAGCGACATCGGCAGCGACATCATGATGGCGATCGGCTGCAGGAAGCTGCCGAACTGCGACGCCAGGATCAGGTAGATCAGGATCACCGCCAGCAGCAGGGCCTGGCCGGCATAGGCGGCACTCTCGGCCATGTCCTTGGTCGAGCCGCCGAACACGAAGCGGTAGCCGGCCGGCAGCGGCGTGTCGGCCAGGATCTTCTGCAGGTCGCTGCTGACCTCGCCGGTCGAGCGGCCCGACACGTTGGCCGTGATCTGGACCTCGCGATTGAGGTCGCGGCGGTTGATCTGCGAGGCGCCGACGTCGCTCACGATGTCGGCGATCTGGGCGATGTGGATCATGCGCGGCAGGCCGTTGGGCTCGGTGCCGGCGGTGAACCAGATGCGCTGCAGGTCGGCGACGCCGCTGCGATCATCGACCGGCAGGCGGACCATGACGGTGTAGTTCTCGCCGTCCGGCGCGCGCCACAGGCTGGTTTCGTCGCCGGCGAACAACGGCCGCAGCGACTGGGCGACCAGCGCCGAACCCAGGCCGAGATCGGAGGCGGCATCGCGGCGCAGGCGCACCGACAGCACCGGCTTGGCGGCCTTCAGGTTGCGGTCGAGGTCGACCAGGCCGGGGATGGCGGCGGCGCGGCGCATGACCGCCTGGGAGATCGCATCGAGCTGGTTGGTGTCGGGGCCTTGCAGCGAGAGCTGCAGCTGCTTCTGCACGCCGCCGCCCGGTCCGCCGGGAATGTTGATCGACACCAGGATGCCGGGAATGCTCGCCAGCCGTTCGCGGATCGGCCGCGCCAACTGCTCGGGCGAACGTGTTCGCTCCTTGAGCGGCTTGAGCTTGAGATAGAGGCTCGCCTGGTTCTTGCCCGAGGCATAGCCGGTGTTGACCGTGCCGTAGGTGTAGTCGATCTCGGGAAACTCGCGCACCGCCGCATCGACCTGGCGCAACTTGGCCTCGGTATAGTCGAGCGACGAGCCGACCGGCGTCTCGATCGACACCACGGTTTCGCCGAGGTCGGCCTGGGGCACGAACTCGAAGCCGATGTACTTGGGCAGGGCGAAGCTGCCCACGAAGGTCGCGAGCGCGATCAGCAGCGTGGTCTTGGGCCAGCGCAGCGACCAGCCCAGCACGGCGCGATAGACGCCGTTGGCGCGCTCCTGGGTGGCGTTGACGGCGCGGGCGAAGCGGCCGGTGCCGTGCGCCTGCGGGTCGTACCAGACCGACGACAGCATGGGATCGAGGGTGAACGACACGAACAGCGAGATCAGCACGGCGGCCGACACCATGACGCCGAACTGGAAGAAGAAGCGGCCGATGATGCCGCCCATGAAGGCCACCGGCAGGAACACCGCGACGATGCAGAAGGTGGTGGCGAGCACCGCAAGGCCGATCTCGTTGGTGCCGTCGAGCGCCGCCTGGCGGTGGCTCTTGCCGAAGCCGATATGGCGCATGATGTTCTCGCGCACCACGATCGCGTCGTCGATCAGGATGCCGATCGCCAGGCTGAGCGCCATCAGGGTCAGCACGTTCAAGGTGAAGCCGAAGGCCGCCATCACCATGAACGAGCCGAGCACCGAGATCGGCAGCGCGAGGCCGGTGATCACCGTGCTGCGCCAGGAGTGCAGGAACAGGAAGACGATGGCGATGGTCAGGATGCCGCCTTCGACCATCGTGCGCTGCACGTTGTCGACCGAGTTCTGGATGCCGCGCGAGCTGTCGCGCACGATCTCGAGCTTGACGTCGGGCGGCAGGGTCCGCTGCAGCTCGGCGACGGCGCGGCGCACGCCGCGCGCCACCTCGATGGTGTTGGAACCCTGGGTCTTGACGACATCGAGCGCGACCGCCCGCTCGCCGTTCACCATCGCGACGTTCTCCAGCTCCTGCTGGCCGTCGACCACGGTGGCGACTTCGCGCAGATAGACCGGCGCCAGGCCGCGGCGAGCGACGATCAGATCGGCGAAGCGGCCGGGCTCGGCGATGCGGCCGGTGATCTCGATCAGCCGGTCGTCGTTGCCGCGCTGCACGTTGCCGGCCGGGAAATTCTGGTTCTCGTCGCGGATCGCGCGCAGGATGTCGTTGACGCCGACCCGCAGCGAATGCATGCGCCCGGGGTCGAGCTCGATGTTGATCTGGCGCTTCAGCCCGCCCGCGATGGTGACGCGGCCGACGTCGCGCACCGTCTGCAGGCGCTTGGCGACCACCTGATCGGCCAGGGTCGTGAGGTCGCGCACGGAGCGGATGTCGGAGCGCACGGCGATCGACACGATCGGCTGGTCGTCCGGATTGAAGCGCTGGATCAGCGGCTCCTTGACCTCGGGCTTGAAGCCGGCGCGGACCTGCTGGACCTTCTCGCGGACGTCCTGGAGGGCGGCGGGCGACGGCACCGACAGCTCGAACTCGGCGATGACGATCGACTGGCCTTCGAGCGAGCGCGAGGTCAGGGTTTTTAGCCCGGCGATGGCGTTGACCGCCTCCTCGATCTTGCGGCTGATCTCGGTTTCGACCGTTTCCGGCGCCGCGCCGGGATAGTTGGTCGTGACCACGACCACCGGGAAATCGACATTGGGGAACTGATCGATGCCGAGCTGGCGATAGGAGAACAGGCCCATCACCAGCAGCGCCACCATCATCATGGTGGCGAAGACGGGATTGTCGACCGCGATCTGGGTGAGCTTCACGGCCGGCGCCCTAGCGCGTCTCGACGATCTTGACCGGCTGTCCCGCCCTGAGGCCGGGCAGGGGAGCAGACACGACGGTGACGCCGGGATCGAGCCCCTTGACCTCGACCAGCTCGCCGCGCGACCAGGTGCGCACCGTGCCGACCGGTTTGCGCACCAGCACGTCGCCCTCGATCGTCAGGACGAAATCGCCCTGGTCGTCCTTGCGCAGGGCGGCGGCCGGCACGGCGAGCGCGTGGGCCTTCTCGGCGACGGCGACCGAGCCGGTGGCGAACAGGCCGCCGCGCAGCGCCTCGTGGCGGTCGGTGATCTCGACGAAGACCGGGATCGAGCGCGAACCGGCCTGGGTGGTCGGGCTGATGCGCGTGATGCGGCCTGTGAACTCGCGGTCGCCGAAACCTTCCAGAGTCACGGTCGCGGCCTGGCCGATCTTCAGCCGCACGACATCAGCCGCCGGCATCTGGGCCGCGACCTCGACATGGCTGGTGTCGAGCAGGGTCAGGATCCTGCCGTCGATCGGCAGCGACTCGCCTTGGTTGGCCAGCCGCTCGCCGACCACGCCGTCGAACGGCGCGCGCACGTCGGCGTCGGCCAGGTTCTTTTTGGCGACCTCGAGCTGCGCCTCGGCGACCGCGACCATCGAGGCGCGGTTCTCGGCCGTCGACTTCGCCTGGTCGGCGACCGATTGCGAGACGATGTTGCGGTTGGCCAGGGTCTCCTTGTCGGCGCGGTCGCGCGCCGTCCAGCGCGCATCGGCCCGCGCCGCGTCGAGC
>VGCQ01000354.1 GCA_016870055.1 Alphaproteobacteria bacterium
CACAGATTTCTGTCTCATCTCGTTCCCCTCAGGTTAACGATGAGCCGGAAATCCTCTCTTCCTCAAGACGTCAAATCTGTATCAGTGGTCCTGACGCCGGACAATCTTGCAGCCCGCCGCCGTCAGAGCCGATGTCATAAACTGGACTAGTGGCTGACGCGCATGTGGGTTGACCGCGTATGTCCTCAGTCCCACGATCATCGATGCACCGTCTGCCACCTCATAGGCACGGATGAACGAGTAGGCGGCCCGCTCTCACCAAGATAGAATACCCTTGCTACCTGCTCGCGCAATGCGAGTCGGGATGGAGGCCTGCGGATAGGTTAGTCGGCACCTCGGGTAACGACCAGCCCGAATGGCAAGCCAATATCTAAACTTGCCTAGCTATCTTAGCTCGACGTCATGAGCCCCAGACCGCCCCACGGCCCTTCGGACTGCCGCTCCATCGCAGACAATGGGAAGGTAGCGCTAGCTGAAAGTCTTCGGCCTCAATCCCGCATGGAACCAGGTGATCATCGAGTAGATGTCGTAGACCGGCAGGCCGATCGCCGCCTGCAGGGCGGCGGCATAGGGCGGCATGTTGGTGCATTCGAGCACGATGGCGCCGATCTCGGGGTGGCGCGCCACCAGGCTCTTGCCGGCTTCGACCACGTCCTGGCGGGCGAGATCGACGTCGAGATCCTGCTTCTCGCCCTTGATCAGCACGCGGAAGAACTCGCGGCCGCCCTCGGTGCCGATGACCGGCGCGTCGAGCGGCACGCCGGCCGCCTCGCGATGGGCCGGCGTCAGGCTCCGGGCGCTCACCGTGACGATGCCGACGCGCTTGCCCGGCGGCAGGGTCGCCTGCACCCACGGCACCTGCATCAACGAGGAGGTCGCGACCGGCACGCCGACCGCCGCCGCGATCTCGCGCTGGAAGATCGACAGGAAGCCGCAGTTGGTGGTGATCGCCTCGGCGCCGAGATCGACCAGATCGGTTGCGGCGGCGACGAAATCCTGCAACAGCCCGGTGGCGCCCTGCAGCACCACGCGCTCGGGGCTGGCACCACGCACGACGCGGAACAGCACGGGAAACGGCCAGGTCGTGCCATTGCCCATGTCGCCGGCGATGCGCGGAAAGCGCGCCTCGAGCATCAGGATGCCGAGCGGCGCGCCGTAAATCGACTTGCCGCCGCGGGCGATGTTGGCTGGGGTCATCGTTCGGTCCTCAATCGATCTTGGCGCCGACGGCCTTCACGACCTCGGCCCACTTGGCGCGGTCGGCCTTCACCGTCGCCTTGAACTGCTCGATGGTTTCGTAGCGCGGCGTGTTGCCGAGCTCGACCAGCTTCTTGCTGATCTCGGGGTCGGCGATCGCGGTCCTGAGTGCGGCGTTCATCTTGCCGGCAATCGCCGGATCGAGTCCCTTCGGCCCGAAGATGCCGAACCAGATGTAGCTTTCGTAGCCGGGCAAGCCCTGCTCGGCGATGGTCGGCAGGTCCGGCATGGCGCCGATGCGTTTGGCGGTCGTGACGCCGAGCAGTCGAACCTTGCCCGCCTGGGCATGCTGGATCATCGCCTGCAGGAGCGCGAACACGCAGCAGGTCTCGCCCTTCAGCACCGAGTTGGTGGCGTCAGGCCCGCCCTTGTAGGGCACGTGCACCATGTCGAGACCGGCCTGGTGATTGAAGGCGGCGAAGGCAAGATGCGTGCCCGTGCCGTTGCCGGTCGAGGCGAAGCTGTACTTGCCGGGTGCCGCCTTCACCTTGGCGATGAAGTCGCGGACATCCTTGGCGTCGATGACGCCGGGGTTGATCGCCAAGACATTGGGCACGTCGACGATGGTCGAGATCGGCGAGAAGTCCGTTTCAACGTCGAACGGCAGCTTGCCGTAGAGTGCGGCGTTGACGCCGTGCGTGGCTGCCGTGCCGAGCAGGAAGGTGTAGCCGTCGGCTTGCGCCCGCGCGACCGCCTCGGAGGCGAGATTGCCGCCGGCGCCGCTCTTGTAGTCGATGACCAGGCGCTGCCCCAACGTCTTTTCGAGCGAGGGCTGCAGCATGCGGGCCACGACGTCGACGCCGGAGCCGGCCGGGAAACCCATGAAGATGGTGACCGGCTTGTTGGGCCAGTCGCCCTGCGCCTGTGCCGCACTGCCGATCGCAGAGAGAAAGAGCGCGGCAAGAGCGCCCAAAAGGGCCTTCAGCATGGAGGTCTCCTGAAAGAACCGTGGGATGGCCTGCTATGCTGCGGCAACCAAGGGAGAAACGCCATGGGGTACATGACCGAGGAGCGCCGGCTGATCCAGGAGACGGCGCGCGCCTTCGCTCTGAAGGAGGTTCTGCCGGTCGCCAACAAGCTCGACCCGGAGAAGGGCGACATCCCGCCCGAGCTGATCCGGAAGCTGGCCGACATGGGCTATTTCGGCATCGTCATCCCCGAACAGTATGGTGGCTTGGGGCTCGGTGTCTTCGAGTACTGCCTGATCACCGAGGAGCTGGCGCGCGCCTGGATGAGCGTCGCCTCGATCATCGCCCGCGGCAACGGCCTGTCGGCCGGGCGCGGCATGACCGAGGCACAGCGTGCGGTGTTCCTGCCGCGCGCCGCCCGCGGCGAGTTTTTGGGGGCTGCGGCGATGTCGGAACCCAATGTCGGCTCCGATCTCGGCGCCATCTCCTGCCGCGCGCGGCGCGACGGCGACGACTGGCTGATCAACGGCAACAAATACTGGTGCACCTTCGCCGACGGCGCCGACTACATCATGCTGGTCGCCCGCACCTCCGACGCGCCGGACCCCAAGCGCAAGCATCTTGGCCTGTCGTCGTTCTTGATCGAGAAGCCGCGCGGCACGCTGCCGCCCGGCGTCAAGGGCGCGCCGATTCCCAAGATCGGCTATTTCGGCTGGACGACCTGGGAACTCGCCTTCGACGATTGCCGGCTCCCGGGCTCGGCGCTGATCGGCGAGGAAGGCCGCGCCTTCTACTACATCTCGGCCGGGCTGGAGCGCGCCCGCGCCCATACCGCCGCCCGCTCGATCGGCCTGGCACGCGGCGCATTGGAAGACGCCACGGCCTATGCCCAGGAGCGCCGCCAGTTCGGCCAGGCGATCGGCGATTTCCAGAACACGCGCTTTCGACTTGCCCGCATGGCGACCGAGATCGAGGCGGCGCGCCAGCTCATGTATTTCGTGTGCGACGAGATCGACCAGAAGCGGCGCTGCGACAAGGAGGCGGCGATGGTGAAGCTGTTCGCCTCGGAGATGGCCGAGCGCGTGACCTCCGAGGCGCTGCAAGTGTTCGGCGGCGCCGGCTACACCACGCTGCATGCCGTCGAGCGCTACTGGCGCGACGCCCGGCTCACCAAGATCTTCGAGGGCACCTCGGAGATCCAGCAGCGCATCATCTCCGACCACCTGCTGGGCAAGTCCAAGGCGGCGTGAGCAATATGATCGACGACATCGACCGTTTCATCTCGACAACGCCGGTACTGCGCTTCGCGTTCGCCATCAAAGCCCGAGTGGCGCCGATCCGCGATCTCGGCGAGACCGCGCGTGGCCATCGCCGCATCGTCGACATCCTGGGCGGCACGGTCGCGGGTCCGCTTCTGTCGGGCGAGATCCTGCCGGGGGGCGCCGACTGGCAGATCGTACGGGCCGACGGCACGATCGAGGTCGTGGCGCGCTACACCATCCGGAGCACCACGGGCGCGCTGATCTATGTCCAGAACGAGGGCCTGCGTGTCGCCACGCCGGAGATCGCCGAGCGCATGTCGCGCGGTGAAGCGGTGCCAGCGGGCAGCTACCACTTCCGCACCGCGCCGCGCTTCGAGACCGCCGAGCCGTCGCTGAAGTGGCTGGAGCGCGCGACCTTCGTCGGCGTGGCCACACGGGCGCCCGACGGCGTGGCCATCGGTTTCCACGAGGTGCTGTAGCGTTCTCGCTGGAGCGCAGGCCCGAAGGCCCGCGCTCCGGCAACACTCAGCGGCCGACCAAGGTGCGGCGCAACCCGCTCCAGAAGCCATGGCCGGGCAGTTCCGAGCGGCTGGCGGCCGACACCTTGCGGTATAGCTCGCGCAAGCCGCGCGGCGCGGCGCGGGCGCGCAGCTGGGCGCCGTCCTCGCCCGGCTCCAGCACCAGCTCGCGGGTATGGAAGTCCTCGAGGCCCGGTCGGTGGCCGATGCTCACCACGGCGGTGTTGGGCAGCTCCTCGGCGATCAGCCGCATGATGTTGGCCTGGCCCGGCTCGTCGAGCGCCGAGGTCGCCTCGTCCATGAACACCCAGGCCGGCTGATGGATCAGCACGCGCGCAAAGGCCACGCGCTGCTGCTCGCCGCCCGACAGGATGAGGTCCCAGCGCTGTTCCTCGTCGAGCCGGCCGCGCAGATGATCGAGCCCGACCTTGTGCAGCGCCTCGCGCAGATCGTCGTCCTCGATGCCGTCGGGTTTGTCGGGATAGAGCATGACCTCGCGCAGCGTGCCCAGCGGAAAGTACGGTTTCTGCGGCATGAAGGCGATGCGCCCGCGCGGCAGCTCGACATGGCCGCGTCCCCACGGCCAGACGCCGGCGACGGCGCGCATGATGGTGCTCTTGCCCGAGCCCGACTGGCCGCGGATCAGCACGCGCTCGCCCGGCTGGATCTCGATCTCGGCCTCGGCTACCAGCGCCTCGCCGTCCGGTCGCGACAGGCCGACTTCGCGCAGCAGCAGGCGGTCGCGCTCGCCCGGCGTCACCACGATGTGCTCGCCATGCGACGTCTCGACCGTGTCCTCGAGATCGTGCAACACGTGATGCAGATGCACGACGCGATCGACCGATGCGCGCCAGTCGGCAAAGCGTGGGAAATTGTCGATCAGCCACGACAGCGACCACTGCACGTTGGAGAAGGCTTGCGCGGTCTGCATCAGACCGCCCAGTTGCAGGTCGCCACCGAGGTAGCGCGGCAGCGCCACGACCAGCGGCACGACCGGCGCAAGATAGGCAAGCGCGCTGGTCAGCAGGGCGAGGCTGCCCTGCCCGCGCGTCTGATTGTGCCAGGCGCCGCGCAGGTCGCCCATGGCCGAGCGCAGCCGCATCCGCTCGTCGGGCTCGCCGCGCATCAGGGCGATGCCCTCGGCGTTCTCGCGGGCGCGGATCAACACGGAGCGGACATCGGCCTCGCGGCC
>VGCQ01000355.1 GCA_016870055.1 Alphaproteobacteria bacterium
CCGACGAAATCTTCACGAATGACCTCTCCCGGCCCTTCCCTCCGCCGCTGATCGGCGTAGACTTCGCCCGTGGCGGATCGCGGCTCTTGGTGGCCTGCGACTTGGACTCGATGTCAGTGCCACGAGCATACGCCACGCTGGGGCCGCGGCCTTCCAACGACCGTTCGGAAGGAGATAGTCATGGCCGTGCAGCATCACGTCAGGAACCCCATCGAATGGGGTTGGGATCGCCTCAAAGAGACCGGGCATGCCATCGGATCGGCGGCAGGCAGCATGGACGGCGCGTGGGAGGCGCACGGCACGGCGCCGCCCATCGTGCAAACGATCGGGCTCGACGACCTGCGCCAGGCCCTGCGCGAGGGGGCACGCGACTTCACCGCCTGCCGTACCGACGTCGTCTTCCTGTGCATGCTCTACCCCATCGCAGGGCTGGCGATCTCGCGGCTCGCCTTCGACTACGGCATGTTGCCGTTGATCTTCCCCTTGGTCTCGGGCTTCGCTCTGATCGCGCCACTGTTCGGTGTCGGCCTCTACGAAATGAGCCGCCGCCGCGAACTGGGCGTCGCCAAAGGCTGGGCCGACGCTTTCGCCGTCGTGCGTTCGCCGGCGGTCGGCTCGATCCTGGCGCTCGGCCTGGTGCTGCTCGGCCTGTTCGCGCTGTGGCTGTTCGCCGCCAACTTCATCTACACCGTGACACTGGGACCCGACGCACCGGTCTCGGCGCTGGCTTTCGCCCGCGATGCGGTGACGACGCCCGAGGGCTGGACGATGACGGCGATCGGTATCGGCGTCGGCTTCCTGTTCGCGCTCCTGGTGCTGGCGATCAGCGTCGTCTCCTTCCCGCTGCTGCTCGACCGCAATGTCGGCGTGCGCCAGGCCGTCGCGACCTCGTTCCGGGCGGTCCGCCAGAATCCGGGGCCGATGGCGATGTGGGGCCTGATCATCGCCGGCGGCCTGGTGATCGGCGCGATCCCGCTGCTCGTGGGATTGGCGATCGTGCTGCCCATCCTCGGCCACGCCACCTGGCATCTCTATCGCAAGGTGGTGGCGCACTGACGCTCGTGTAAGCTGCCTCCGCTCGCCGCCTCGCCCTTCGAGGTGACGGAGTGTGACGGGGAGAGTTGGGGGCAGCATCGTGTTTTCCTGGAAGGTGAGACCGCCGGCCGACGGCATCGTCGTCGCGCCGGACGAGCGGCTGCCGTGGCCGCAGACCGCGGCACTGGGTGCCCAGCACGTCGTGGCGATGTTCGGCGGCACGGTGCTCTGCCCGCTCTTGATGAGGTTCGACGCCAATGTCGCGGTGCTGATGAGCGGCGTCGGCACCCTGATCTTCTTCGTGGCCACCGGCGGTCGAGTGCCGAGCTACCTCGGCTCCTCCTTCTCCTTCATCGCCGCCGTGATCGCCGCCACCGGCTATGCCGGCCAGGGCGACAATCCCAATATCGGTGTGGCGCTGGGTGGCATCGTCGCCTGCGGCATCCTCTACGCCGCGATCGGGCTTGCCGTGATGGTCACCGGCACGGCCTGGATCGAGCGACTGATGCCGCCGGTCGTGACCGGTTCGGTGGTCGCTGTGATCGGCCTCAACCTTGCCTCCATACCGGTCAAGACCATGGCGCCGACCGCCTTCGACGCCTGGATCCAGGCCGCGACCTTCTTCGCCATCGCGCTGGTGGCGGTGTTCACCACGGGTCTGATGCGCCGCCTCCTGATTCTGGTCGGCCTGATCCTGGCGACGGCGATCTATGCCGTGGCGACCAACGGCCTGGGTTGGGGCAAGCCGATCGACTTCGCATTGATCGAGAACGCCGCCTGGTTCGGCCTGCCGCGGTTCGAAGCGCCGGTCTTCCAGACCAAGGCGGTGATGCTGATCGCGCCGGTCGCGCTGATCCTGGTGGCCGAGAATCTCGGCCATCTCAAAGCGGTGGGCGCCATGACCGGCCGCGACATGGGCCCCTATGTCGGGCGCGCCTTCGTGGGCGATGCAGTGGCGACCATGGCATCGGCCGGTGTCGGCGGCACCGGCGTCACGACCTACGCCGAGAATATCGGGGTGATGGCGGCGACCCGCATCTACTCCACCGCGGTGTTCGTGATGGCGGCATCGGTCGCCATCCTGCTCGGCCTGTCGCCCAAGTTCGGCGCGCTGATCCACACCATCCCGCTGCCCGCCATGGGCGGCGTCAGCATCGTGATCTTCGGCCTGATCGCCATTGCCGGTGCGCGCATCTGGGTCGACAACAAGGTCGACTTCACCGACAGTCGCAACATGATCGTGGCGGCCATCACCCTGGTGCTTGGCACCGGTGATTTCACGCTGAAATTCGGCGAGTTCGCGCTGGGTGGGATCGGCACGGCGACCTTCGGCGCGCTGATCCTGAACGCGATCCTGAGCGCGGGGCGCGGCGGTCGTTGACACCTCTCCCGCGGATTCGGGAAAAGGGCGGGGACGATCAGTCCACCAAGGACACCGCCGCTTTGTCGTAGTCGCCCGGCCCCATGCGGCCTTCGCCAAAGATCTCATGGCGGGCGATCCAGTCGAACGAGCTTTCGAACGCTTGCCGCGTGTAGGGTTCGAACACGACCCGCTCACCCGGTCCCCAGCGGCGCGTATCCATCAGAGCGTGATAGCGGTCGGGAAACTCGTTCTTGTAGTAGTGCGTGTAGCGCTCCGGCCGCAGGTCGATGTCGCGCTGTGCCCTCTTCAAGGCGCGGAAGTAGCGGCGAACATCCTCCGGATCGGGCGAACCGTTGATCATGGCGGCGATCATGAAAGTGGTATCGATCACCTTGCGAAAGCCGAGCTGCTCGACCAGGTAGTACGGCCCGCTGAACAGCGCAGCCGCTCGGCTCTTGCCCTCGAGCAGAAGCTCGAGGCGGCGAAACAGCATGCCGTCCTCGAAAGCAAGCTTGATCTGATCGCGCCCGAGATACTGCTCCAGCGCCTGGATGGTCG
The DNA here is from genome assembly GCA_016870055.1 of Alphaproteobacteria bacterium. Lineage (GTDB taxonomy): Bacteria > Pseudomonadota > Alphaproteobacteria > Reyranellales > Reyranellaceae > Reyranella. Next base: position 2,957 of record VGCQ01000355.1, read on the forward strand.
AATAGTGGCTGCCCGACTGGAAGCCGACCGAGATCGGCACACCGGCAAGGTCGGCCGGCGTGCGGATCGGCGAATCGGCGGGCACGAAGATGCCGGCCGGCGCGACCGAGTAGGCGTCGGCATAGAGCTTGGCGTGGCCGTTGGACGCCGCCACCGCGACGGTCCAGTGACAGGCGCAGCTCACGTCGGCTGCGCGGCCTTGCTCGATACTCTGAAAGGCGCCACGCGCCCCCTTGTTGTGATGTTGCCCGGCAGTCGAGCGAATCAACTCGCGGAACTCATAGTCGAGGCCTTCGATGCGGAAGTAGCCCTTCTCCTCGGCCACCCACTCCTGCAAGCGAAAGTGCGGTTCGACGATGAACTTGGCCATGGCCGTCTCCTCGCGCGATCCTTCGTTGTTCTATCAGCCCGCCTCGAACTCGACCAGCTCTGCGCCCTCGGCGACCTGCTCGCCGACCGCATAGCGCACGGCTTTGATCTTGCCGTCGCTGGGGGCGGCGAGCGTGTGCTCCATCTTCATCGCCTCGAGCACCAGCAGCGGCTGGCCGCGGCTCACCGTGTCGCCTGGCTTGACCCGCAAATCGATGATCTTGCCCGGCAGCGGCGCCCGCACCGCGCCCTCGCTCGCTGCTGCCGCCTCGTATTGCGTGACATCGAGCGGATCGATCAGCCGCAGGCGCCGGCTGGCGCCATCGGCGAACACGGCGTAGTCGACGCCATCGGCGGTCGACCGGCGAACGACCGTCGCGGTGAACGTATCGCCCGCCAAACGAATGGCGAGCCGGCCGTTTTCGATCGATTGCACGCGCGCTTCGGCAGTGCCGCTGGGTAGCTCGAGCCCGATGCCGCCGTCGCGACGGCGGCGGGCGATCACCGATACCTGCCGCTCGCCATCCTGCCAGCGCACCTCGTCGTGGCCCTCGTCGAGCAAGCGAAAGCCGTTCTTACGATCCCACGGGTCATCGGACGGAGCCGCGGGTTGCCATTCAACCAACCGCGCCAAGGTCGCTACTGCCAGGGTCCGATCGGAGGCCGGATCTGGCTTGGCGAACAGTGTCTCGCGATGACGCTCGATGAAGCCGGTGTCGACTTCGCCGCCGACGAAGGCCGGATGGGAGCACAGGGCCTTCAGCAGCGCGGCATTGGTCGCCACGCCGACCACTTCGGTTTCGCCCATGAGTGCCGCCATGCGCCGCATCGCCGAACGCCGGTCGCGGTCGTGCACGATCACTTTGGCGATCATGGGATCGTAGTATGGAGTCACCGTGTCGCCCTGGCGCACGCCGGTATCGACGCGGACATGCAGCCCCTCTTCGGGCAGGCGCAGATGCGCCAGCGTGCCGGTAGAGGGCAGGAAACCGCGCGCCGGATCCTCGGCATAGAGGCGCACTTCGACGGCGTGACCATCGATGCGCAACTGGTCCTGGGCGAGCGGCAGGCGGCCGCCGGCCGCGACCGCGAGCTGCCAGTCGACCAGATCCAACCCGGTGATCGCCTCGGTGACGGGATGCTCGACCTGGAGGCGGGTGTTCATCTCCATGAAATAGAAGGTGCCATCCTGGTCGGCGATGAACTCCACGGTCCCGGCGCCCTGGTAGCCGATGGCACGCGCGGCAGCGACCGCCGCCTCGCCCATTGCTCGGCGTCGTGCTGGCTCCATGCCCGGCGCCGGCGCTTCCTCGATCACCTTCTGATGGCGGCGCTGGATCGAGCAGTCGCGCTCGAACAGGTAGACGCAGCCGCCGTGGGAGTCGGCGAAGACCTGGATCTCGATATGGCGCGGCCGGGTCAGGTACTTCTCGACCAGGACATGGTCGTCGGCGAACGAAGCCTTGGCCTCGCGCTTGGCGCCGGCCAGCGCCTCGGCGAACTTGTCGGCGCTCTCGACCACGCGCATGCCTTTGCCGCCACCACCGGCCGACGCCTTGATCAGCACGGGAAAGCCGATGCGCTCGGCTTCGCGGGCGAGCAGCGCCGGCGACTGGTCGTCACCGTGATAACTCGGCACCAGCGGTACGCGGGCCTTTTCCATGATCTTCTTGGCCTCGCTCTTGGAGCCCATGGCGCGGATCGCGGCGGGCGGCGGGCCGATGAACACCACGCCGGCCATGGCGCAGGCTTCGGCGAA